>JAEZEN010000131.1 GCA_023433185.1 Pseudomonadota bacterium
CGACGAGCCAGAACCCGTCGCCGCCGAGGCCGGTCATGTGCGGATAGACCACGCAGAGCACGGCGCTCGCGGCGACCGCCGCGTCGACCGCGTTGCCGCCGCGCTGCAGCGCCTCGAGCCCGGCGGCGCTCGCGAGCGTGTGTGGGGTCGCCACAACGCCGCGGGATGCGTAGGTCGGCGGGCGGCCGGTGCGGGGACCGTTCGGATGGCTCATGCTCGTTCCCCTCCGTTGGGTCAGCAGACGCGACAGCTGTCGCCGAGGTCGGGGGCGTGCTTGCGGGCTTCCGCCTGCTTCCGTTCCGGCGTCTCCTCCGTCGGCCCCCCCTTCGGCTCCTCCTGCGGCACGAACCGCATCACTGGCGGGATCAGCGCGCCGAGCGCGAGGGAGGCGAGCCCGAGCCACCAGATGATCGGCCGACCATTGGTGGTGCCGATGCTGATCAGCGGGAAGGCGGCCAGCATCAGCAGGAGCGAGAGGTTGCGGGCGATGGAACGGCTCATGTTCGGACCTCCGACCTCATCGGGTGAACATCACGATCAGCACGGTGGCGATCCCCGTGAGGACCGTCGTGACGATCGTCCAGGGCATCGCCTTGCGCAGGATGCTCCCCTCCTGCCCGCTGATGCCGGCCGTGCTGGCGCCGAGCACGAGGTTGGCCGGCGCGATCGCATTGCCGATCGCGCCGCCGGCGCTCTGGGCGCCGATGATCGTCGACTCGGGCAGGTCGTTCAGCTCGGCGACCGTCAGCTGCAGCCCCGAGAAGACGACGTTGGAGGAGGTGCTGCTCGACGTCATGAAGGCGCCGATCACGCCGATGGTGCTCGACAGGAAGGCGAAGCCGTAGGCCGGCGTGACGGCGGCGATGCCGAGCGCCAGCACCTCGTTCTGCCCCGAGTGGTCCATCAGGCTCGCCATGACGAGGAAGGCGATGATCGGCACCGAGGCGGGCACGGCCTCGTCCAGCAGCCCGCTCCAGAGGCTCGGTTCGTCGCCGGCCGTGGCCCAGGCGCGGTAGTAGCCCCGGGCGCGGTAGACGAGCCAGGTGACGAGCGAGGTGACCAGCAGGAAGGTGCCTGGATGCGTGAACGGCGCGAAGGGCGAGTACGGCGCCGTCGCCTCGCGCTGCACGCCGTATCCCGTTTCCACCGCCGGGAACGACATCCCCACGCTGAAGGCGCCGAGCGCCTCCGCGATCGGGCCGATCGTCAGGGCGCTGAGGGCGACCGTGGTGAGCACCACATAGGGCAGGAACGACATGCCCAGCCCCATCGGCGCCTCGCGATCCTCCGACTCGGCCGGCCCTTCCCCGCGCATCGCCGGGCGGTCGGCGATCCCTGTCGCGGGCTCCCCATAGCGCTTCCAGCGCGAGAGCGGGTAGAGCGCGATCAGGGCGGCGGTGGCCGCGAGGAAGGCGGAGAGCACCGGATCGACGAGCGTCAGGACGAGCTGCCCGCCGCCCTGGATGGCCGAGATGATCAGCACGAGCGGCCAGGCGTGGCGGATCGCGGGCCAGCGGCCATACATCCACACGATCGTGAACCCGCCGAGGACCGTCGGGATGATGAGCAGCAGCGCCGACTGGAACGCCGCCGAGGTCGGGTCGGCGAGATCCACGACCTGCAGCGTCGCCAGCCACCCGGCCGCGAGGGTGCCGAACATCTTCGCCCAGATGTGGGCGATGAGCGGGATGACGACCGCATAGACCGGCCGGACGCCGTACGCCACGAGGAGCGGCGCGACGATGGCGATCGGCGTGCCGAATCCCGCGATGCCCTGCAGGAACGACGAGAACACCCAGCCGAGGGCGACGACGATGAACAGCTCGTTGCGGCTGAATCGGGTGACGCCCTGTCGCAGCGCGTCGTAGCCGCCCGCCCGGTCGGTCACCAGATAGAGGAGCAGGGCCGGCCAGACGACGTAGAGGATGAAGATGGCGTCCCACACGCCCTTCGCGCCGGCGACGGCCAGCGTGTCCCAGGGTGTCCGGAGCGCGAACAGCGCGACCGCGGCGGCCACGAACATGCCGACCGGCCCGGCCTGCGGGGCCTTCCAGCGGCGCACCGCGAGCAGCACGAGCAGCACGAGGATCGGCACGAGCGCCAGCGACCATGAGGCGATGCTGATCGGCAGATCGGAGGTCTGCATGGGCACCGGGCGGGATGGCGGGATGGGCGTGGCGCGTCCGGTCGAGCAGCGCCCGCGAGTTCCATGCCGGGCGTGGCCCTGGTCGACGATGCGGCAGCGACCCGATCGGCGGCCCTGGTCGTGCTGGGCACCGTCGATCGGAAGACCGCACGGGTCCCTCGCGCTGCGCACGGGATGTGCGACGCCGGGGGAGCTCCACGATCCAGACGGAGGATCCGCTCCCATGACCGACGGGCACGCCGGCGACCCGGTCGACGACGTCGTCAACCCGCGCCTCGACGACGAGCAGATCGCCGCGATCGAATCGCTCGGCACACGCGTGCGGCTGCGCAACGGCGAGCCGATCTTCCAGGCGGGCGTGCGCCGAGGCGGCTTCTTCGTCGTGCTCGCGGGCGCCATCGAGGTCCTCGATGACTCCGGCGACGACTGTGGCGACCCGTCGCGGTCCGTGGCGCTGCACGGAGTGGGGCAGTTTACCGGGGACATCGACATCCTGGCGCGGCGTGCGCCGATGGTGACCGCCATCGCACGCGGCGAGACCGAGGTGCTCCGGATCGCCTCCGCGGACATCCACCGCGTGATCGGCACGCACCCCGACATCGGTGACACGCTGCTCCGCGCCTTCATCGCCCGGCGCGAGCAGCAGCTCGTGTCGGGCCTGGGCGGTGTCCGCGTGATCGGATCGTCGGGCTCACGCGACGCGTTCCGTATGCGCGAGTTGCTGACGCGCAACCAGCTCCCCTTCACCTGGGTCGACGTGGACGAGGATCCTGGGATAGCGGAGCTGGCGCGCACGCTCGGGTTCGAGGCGAACGACCTGCCCGCAGTCGCGATCGGCGCCCAGCCGCTGCTGAGGCGGCCGGCGC
>JAEZEN010000181.1 GCA_023433185.1 Pseudomonadota bacterium
GGCCGGCGTTTCGAGGATCGTCACCGCGATCGGCGTGTCGGTGCCGTCGTAGCGGAGATGGGCGCGGACCATGACGGTGATGTCGCCGGCCCCGACCCCCTGGCGGCCGAGTTCCGCCACCGTCTCGTCCTCGAGCGCCCGTTCCGTGTCTGCGAGGTCGAGGGCGGCGTCGAGCGGCTTCATCACGGCGCGGTTGCGGGTGGCGCGTATGTCGGCGAGGCCCATGCCGTAGGCGGAGAGCACGCCGGAGAACGGATGGATGAGCACGGTCCGCATGCCGAGCGTATCGGCCACGAGGCAGGCATGCTGGCCGCCGGCGCCGCCGAAGCAGTTGAGCACGTACTCGGTCACGTCATAGCCGCGCTGCACGGAGATTTTCTTGATTGCGTTGGCCATGTTGGCGACGCCGATGCGCAGGAACCCCTCGGCGATCGCTTCCGGCGTCCGGCCGTCGCCGATCTCGCCGGCGAGGGCCGCGAAGCCGTCGCGGACGGCGGCCACGTCGAGCGGCTGATCGTGGTTCTCGCCGAAGATCGCCGGGAAATGCCGGGGCAGCAGCTTGCCGACCATGACGTTGGCGTCGGTCACCGCGAGCGGCCCGCCGCGCCGGTAGCAGGCCGGGCCGGGAAGGGCGCCCGCCGACTGCGGCCCTACCTGGTAGCGGCCCTGCTCGTAGCGCAGGATCGAGCCGCCGCCGGCGGCGACCGTGTGGATGCGCATCATCGGGGCGCGCATGCGCACCCCCGCCACTTCGGTCTCAAAGGCGCGCTCGTACTCGCCGTCATAGTGCGACACGTCGGTCGAGGTGCCGCCCATGTCGAAGCCGATCACCCGGTCGAAGCCCGCCTTCCGCGCCGTCTCCACGGCGGCGACCACGCCGCCCGCCGGGCCGGAGAGGATCGCGTCCTTGCCCTGGAAGAGCGCGGCCGCCGTCAGACCGCCGGAGGACTGCATGAACATCAGGCGGGGCTGCCGGAGGTCGCGGATCGGCGTGCTGTCCTCGACGGTGTGCCTGGTCGCCGGGCTCGACAGCTCGTGCGCCACCTTCATCACGTAGCGTCGCAGGAGCGGCGAGAGATAGGCGTCGACGACGGTCGTGTCGCCGCGACCGACGAACTTGATCAGCGGCGACACCTCGTGGCTCGCCGAAACCTGGGGGAACCCCATGCGGCGGGCGAGCGAGGCGACGCGGCGCTCGTGCTCCGGCCATGCCCAGGCGTGCATGAAGACCACCGCCACGGCCCGGATTCCGCTCTCCCAGGCGGCCTCCAGCGCGGCCTGGACGGCATGGAGATCGGGGGCGGCCTCGACCGTGCCGTCGGCGCGCACCCGCTCGGCGACCTCCACCACCTGCTCGTAGAGCATGGAAGGCTTGACGATGCGGCGGGCAAAGATGTCCGGTCGCGCCTGGTAGCCGATGCGGAGCGCGTCGCGGAACCCGCGCGTCACGAGCAGCAGGACTCGGTCGCCCTTGCGTTCGAGGAGGGCGTTGGTCGCGACCGTGGTGCCCATCTTCACGGTCGCGACCTTTTCGGTCGGAATCCATTCGCCGGGCTTGAGGCCCATGAGCCGGCGGATTCCGGCCACTGCGGCATCGCGGAACTCTGCGCGGTCCTCGGAGAGAAGCTTGGTCGCCGTCAGGCGGCCCTCGGGGTCACGCGCCACGATGTCGGTGAACGTGCCGCCACGGTCGATCCAGAAGTCCCATCGGCCGGTCGCCGGTGCCGCTGTCATGTCAATTTTCCGGGATAGATCGGCGGACTGATTTGCCAAAAGTGTCGATGGGGCCATCTTGCCGTCGTCGGGCCGATTGCCGACGACCGCTCATGCCCCTATCAAGATGCGGACTGCCGGAGAATGCAATGATGTTTCGTACCGTCGCGGTCGCAGCGGCTGTCTGGATCGCCGCGGGCGGCCTCGCGATCGCCTGCCAGGGCTCCGCGATCCTGTTCCAGGACAGTTTCGAGCGCCTCCAGCCCACCTGGGGGCAGGAGAGCGATTCGATTCGGGTCGTCGACGGGCAGCTGGAGGTCTCGCCGGCCGCGGATTCCTACCACTGGGCCGCCAATTCGGCGAATCTCTACGACGATATCGACATGTGCGTCACCATGACCACGATCGAATCGGGAGACCCCGTCGAGGCCAAGGCCGGGCTGATCTTCTGGTATGTCGACGTGAACAATTTCTACGTCTTCGAGCTTGCGCCCAACGGCATGGCCTCGGTGTGGCGGCGCCAGCGCGGCAAGTGGCTCGAGCAGGTGCCCTGGCGCGAGGCAGCCGGCGCCAACAAGGGCGATGCCGCGATCAACGAGCTGCGGGTGGCCACCACCGGCGACAGTGCGACGTTCCACGTCAACGGCCAGGAGTTCGAGGAGCTTCAGGGCACCGCCCCGGAAGCTGGCCAGCAGATCGGCCTGTTCGCGGCCTCTCCGCCCCAGGAGCGGGCCCGTTTCGGTTTCGACAATCTGAAGGTCACCAGGCCTTGAGCGCTCTCCCGTCCCGTTCCATAGTCGGGGGCGGCGACCTTCTGGAGTGAGGCTTGCGATGCGCCTGGGTGGGATTGCGCTGGCGGTCGGGCTTGCCGCGATGGTGCCGTCGACCGTCGCCCTGGCCTGCGGAGGCGGCCAGCTGCTCTACGAGGACACGTTCGAGGTGCTGGATCCGACCTGGGACGCGGCCGACGATTCGTTCTTCCTCGACGACGGCCGACTGACGGTCATGCCGGGCTACGACCAGTACTATTCCGCCCTCAACACGATGGGCACCTACGAGGATGCCGACATCTGCATGGATGTCGAGGCGATCAAGGCCGACCGTGAGGGAAACAGTTTCGCCGGGCCGATCTTCTGGGCGATCGACTACGACAACTACTACTACATCCTCATCACGGCCGAGCAGTCGATCGCCGTGTTCCGGCGCCAGCGCGGGCGGGTGCTGCCGCAACTCCGCTGGGCGCGCTTCGAGGCGCTGCGGCCGGGCAACAATGCCGTGAACGAGATCCGTATCGTCACCACGGGCAACACCGCCGCCATCTACGTCAACGGAACCTTCTATGCGACGATGAAGGGCCAGCCGCCGGCCGACGGCCAGCAGATCGGCCTCCGCGCCACCTCGCCGCGGAACGAACGCGCGGTCTGGGCCTTCGACAACATCCGGGTCACGGTTCCCGAGGCGCCGGCGACGCAGTAGGCGCCGCCATCCGCCCGCGACACTGCCGCCCGGTCCGCCTCCGGTCCCGCTTCCGGCGTCACGGCCACGGCGCCGCACCGGCCGCAATTCCGCCGCTGGCGTATGGAACCCGGGCTTTCTAGGATCGTGCCATGACGCTCTGGGTCTGCATCAGTGACATCGCGGGAAGCGGCGCCGACGCCATCGGCAGTGCCGCCGACTGGTTCGTCGGCCTGTTCGCCGCCATGGGCGCCGACACGCGCCGCCAGGTCGCCTTCTCCGTCGCGCTCATCGCCCTCTCCGCCAAGATGGCGAAGGCCGACGGGGTGGTGACGGCGGCCGAGGAGTCCGCCTTCCATCGGCTCTTCCAGGTGCCGCCGTCCGAGGAGCGCAATGTCCAGCGGCTGTTCGACCTCGCCAAGCGCGACGTCGCGGGCTTCGAATCCTATGCCGCGCAGATCGCCGCCTTCTACGGTGACGATCCGCATGGCCGGGAGGACGTGCTTGACGGCCTCTTCGCCATTGCCAAGGCCGACGGCGCCATCCACGAGCGCGAACTGGCCTATATCGCCGAGGTCGCTGCGATCTTCGGCATCAGCGAGCCCTGCTTCGAGCGGATCGCGGCCCGCCACGTCGTGCCGGGCGAGGGTGATCCCTACGCCATCCTCGGCATCGACCGGTCGCTGTCGCTCCAGGAGATCCGGGCGCGCTACCGGGCACTGGCCGCGGAGAACCATCCCGACCGGCTGATCGGCCGCGGCCTGCCGCCGCAGGCGGCGGTGCTCGCCCACGAGCGCATGGCGGCGATCAACATCGCCTGGCGCCGGATCCAGATCGAGCGCGCCTGATCAGCCGACGAAGTGGGACAGCGCATAGCCGGCGAGGAAGCCCATCGCGGTGATGAAGCCGGCGATGTCGCGGCTCTCCGAGAACACCTGCGGGATCAGCCCGTCGACGATCGAGACGATGAAGGCGCCTCCGGTGAAGGCCTGGAGGAAGGCGCGGCCCTGGGGCGTCAGGTCGCCGAGGAGGACGTAGCCGCCGAGCGCCGCCATGCCCGTGATCACCGCCACCGCCGCCCAGACGCCGACGACGTAGGCGAGGCTGCGGCCGAGGGTCCGCATCCGTGTCGTCGAGGCGAGGCTTTCCGGGATGGTCGAGAGGAAGACCGCGACCACCGTGGCTATGCCGAGCGCCTCGCCGGCATAGAAGCTCACCCCGATGATGACCGCCCGCGGAATGCCGTCGAGGATGGTGCCGAGGGCGACGAGGCTCGCCGTGTCGCGCGCCGTGATCTGGCCGAGGGCCGAGCGTCGGCGGTGGCCCGCGCCGCGCCGGTCGAGCCAGCCGAGGCCGGCGGCGAAGAGGCCGGCACCGACGACGAAGCCCAGTGCGGCCGGGGCGAAGCCGGCCCGGGCGAAGGCCTCATCGAAGAGCTGGAAGGCGGCGACCGAGAGCAGGATGCCGCAGGAGAAGGCGAGGAGGAGCGAGATCGTCTGGTGCCGCAGGCGGCCGTACCAGCCCAGAAGCGCGCCGATGATCGCGGCGCTGCCTGCCACCAGCCCCCAGCCGAGCGCGATGACCGCCATTTCCCGTCCCCCCGCTCGGCGCCCCGCTTTGTCTCGCTCGTCCGCATCGGCTATGCCGACCGAATCGGAGCCGCCGCGACCATGTCACCGCCACTGAAGATCGAACAGGATCCTTCCCCAAACCATAATGCGCGCGATCCGGCGAAGCCGGTCGACGTGCTGCTCCTCCACTATACCGGCATGGCCTCGGGGGAGGGCGCGGTGCGCTGGCTGTGCAACCCCGCCTCGCAGGTGTCGAGCCACTACGTCGTCCACGAGGACGGGCGGATCGTGCAACTCGTCGACGAGTCCCGCCGCGCCTGGCATGCCGGGCGCGGGTCGTGGGACGGGGAGACCGACCTCAACACCCGCTCGGTCGCCATCGAGATCGTCAATCCCGGCCACAATTTCGGCTACCAACCGTTCCCCGACGCCCAGATCGAGGCCGTCATCGCGCTGTCGCGCGGCATCCTGGGCCGCCATCCCATTCCGCCGGAACGGGTGCTCGCCCATAGCGACACCGCGCCGATGCGGAAGGAGGACCCGGGCGAACTGTTCCCCTGGCAGCGCCTCCACGAAGCCGGTATCGGCCACTGGGTTCCGCCGGCGCCGATCGCGCCCGGGCCGTTCCTCCAGGTTGGCGACCTCGGGCCGGGCGTCGGCGCGCTCAAGCAGAATCTCCGCCGCTACGGCTACGGCATCGGCGAGGATTCGCAGTTCGACGCCGTCACCGATGCCGTGGTGACCGCCTTCCAGCGGCACTTCCGGCCGGAGAAGGTCGACGGCATCGCCGACGTCTCCACCGTTGCGACGCTGATCCGGCTGCTCGCCGCCCTGCCGCGCCAGACCTGACCCGGCCACCGTCCTTGACCGCAGCCGGGCGGAATGCCTATGTCCGGCGCGCCAGCAGGCTGGACGGCCGCTCCGGCAGGCGCCGAAAGGCCGCCGGGGAGGAAAGTCCGGGCTCCACGGAAACACGGTGCCGGGTAACGCCCGGCGGGGGCGACCCCAGGGAAAGTGCCACAGAAAGCAAACCGCCCGGCGGCCTCGCGCCGTCCGGGTAAGGGTGAAAGGGTGGGGTAAGAGCCCACCGCGGGACCGGCAACGGGACCGGCATGGTAAACCCCACCGGGAGCAAGACCGAATAGGGATGGCGCGGGGCTTCGGCCCCAGGCCCGTTTCC
>JAEZEN010000220.1 GCA_023433185.1 Pseudomonadota bacterium
GCGCCGGCCCGATCCTTGCGGCGCTTCCCCGGCTTCGCCGCCTTGTCCTTGCCAGGCCCGCCGCCGCGGAGTTTCGCCTTGTCCGGCGTCCCGGACCGCCTCACGCGTCGACCGGATCGCCGCAGGCGGCGCGATAGCGGCGGACCGTCTCGGCCATGCCGTAGGCGAGGGCATCGGCGATCAACGCATGGCCGATCGACACCTCGGCGAGGTTGGGCAGGGCGGCGACCAGCGGCGGCAGGTTGTCGAGCGTGAGGTCGTGGCCGGCATTGAGGCCGATGCCCGCGGCGGCCGCCGCCTGTCCCGTCGCGACCACCTTGTCGCGCTCGCGGGCCTTGGCGTCCGGCGCGAAGCTGCCGCCATAGGGGCCGGTATAGATCTCGATGCGGTCGGCGCCAACCTCGGCGGCAAGCCCCGCGGCCTCCGGCTCCGCGTCGACGAAGAGCGAGACCCGCATGCCGCCGGCCTTGAGCCGCGCGATGATGTCGGCGAGGAAGGTGCGGTGGGCGGCGATGTTCCAGCCATGGTCCGAGGTGATCTGGCGGATGTCGTCGGGGACCAGCGTCACCTGGGCCGGGCGGATCGCCTCGACCAGCTCGACGAAGCGGGCGTCGGGGTTGCCCTCGATGTTGAACTCGCGGCGCGGGAATTCGGCAACGACGGCCGCCAGCTCCGGCACGTCGGTGCGCCGGATATGCCGCTCGTCGGGCCGCGGGTGGACGGTGACGCCGTGGGCGCCGGCCTCCAGCGCGATGCGGGCGAGGCCGGTGACGCTCGGCCATGGCAGGTCGCGCCGGTTGCGGAGCATGGCGATGGCATTGACGTTGACGGAGAGCTGGCAGGGCATGGCGGACGCCGGTCGTTGCGGTCGGTCCCGCCTAACTACGCCGGCCGGCGGTCCTGTCAATCGCCGTTCGCCGCCGCCCGCGTCCGCCCGCGCCGCCGAGGACGCTTGCTGCATCCCGGTGAGGTCATGAGCTAAGCTCGTCGTGACGGGCGTCACCCGAAACGAACGGGCGGGTCCGCTCCAACAAGCGTGGCTGGGAGGAGAACAGAAAGCCGATGCCGAAATTCGATGCGACCTTCGTGGGCCTTACCATTCTCGACATCGCCGGCCGGCCGGTGGAAGCGATTCCCGAGGGCGGGAACGTCGCCTTCATCGAGGAGATCCGCATGAACCCGGCCGGCACCGCCGCCGGCGCCGTGATGAACGCCGCCAAGCTCGGCATAGCGACCGCGACCGTCGCCTGCGTCGGCACGGATTCGATGGGCGACTTCATCATCGACGAGTACCGGCGGATGGGCATCGACTGCTCGATGATGCAGCGCAGCGACAACCGGCGCACCTCCGCAACGATCCTCACCATCCGGCCGAACGGCGACCGTCCCGCCCTCCACAGCCGGGGCGCGTCCGACGACCTCCTGGTCACGCCCGACCAGTTCGACGCGGTCTGTGACGCCCGCTTCCTGCACCACGGCGGCACGGGCCTCCTGAACGCCATGGACGCCGGGCCGAGCGCCGCGCTGCTCGCCCATGCCAAGGCGAAGGGGCTGACCACGTCCTTCGACCTCATCGCCCCGAGCGCGAGCACGATGGGGCTGCTGACCGATCTCCTCCCCAACGTCGACTACTTCATGCCGTCGATGGAGGAGGCCGCCTTCCTCTCCGGGAAGACCGAGCCGGCCGACATCGCCGAGACCTTCCTCGCGTTGGGCGCCGGCGCCTGCATCTTCAAGTGGGGCGCGAAGGGCTCCTACGTCCATACGCGCGCCGAGCGGTTCCGGGTGCCGGGCTTCCGGGTCACGGTGTCCGACACGACCGGGTGCGGCGACAGCTATTGCGGCGGCTTCGTCGCCGGCCTCGCCATGGGACGCGACCTCCGGCAGGCCTGTGAGCTCGGCACCGCGACTTCGGCGCTGGTCGCCACGGCGCTCGGCTCGGACGCCGGGGTCGTGGACCTTGCGCAGGTCGAGGCGTTCGCGGCGGCGACGGAGAGGCTGGATTGAACGGCGGCGGTGGCTCGGAGCCGTTCGCGCCCCTCAGTCCTCGTCGTCGAGGTGGCCCGACCCCCGGCTCAGCGCCGCGCTGCCGGTGCGGCAGACCTCGGTCAGGCCGAGCGGCGCCATGATGGCGATGAACTGCTCGATCTTGTCGGTCCGTCCGGTGAGCTGGAAGATGAAGTGCTCGGTCGAGGCGTCGACCACCTCGGCCTCGAAGGCGTCGGCGATGCGCAGCGCCTCGACGCGGTCGTTGCCGCGTCCCGTCACCTTGACCAGCGCCAGCTCGCGTTCGAGCGGATTGCCGACGGCGGTGAGGTCGATGACGGCGTGGACCGGCACCATGCGGTCGAGCTGGTTGCGGATCTGGCTGAGCACCATCGGCGTGCCGGTGGTGACGATGGTGATCCGCGACTGGTGCTTGGCGTGCTCGGTCTCCGACACCGTCAGGCTGTCGATGTTGTAGCCGCGCCCCGAGAACAGGCCGATGACGCGGGCGAGCACCCCCGGTTCGTTGTCGACGATGATCGACAGCACGTGGCGCTCGTTCTCGTCGCGCGTCGGCTCGATGAAATAGGCCGAGGCCGGCTGCGCCATGGCGCGCCGGAGATGGGCCGCCGGCTTGTCGGCGGGAACGGCGTGGCTCGGCGCCGCTTTCGCCTTGGCGCGGCGGGAGGGGGTCTTGGCGGGGCTTCGCGCGCTCATCCTGGTTCACTTCCCTTGATGGATTTCGTCGACCGTATGCCGGTCCGTGTCGCCGGCGGCAATCAGCTTGTGCTGGAAAGCCGCGATCGCGGTGAGGACGTTGCCGGGCGGCGCCGCGGCCAGCACGGTGTCGGCTTCCGTCGCGGCCTCGGCGAAGAGCCGCGCCCGGCGCAGCACGTCGACCAGCCGGAGGCGGTACTCGAGCGGCGGATCGCTGGCCGCGAGATGGGCGGCCATGCGCGCCGCTGCCTCGCGGCGGCAGGCGATGGCGGCGGCCGCTGCGCCGGAATCGTCGGCCACCCAGGCAGCCTGGAGCAGGC
>JAEZEN010000261.1 GCA_023433185.1 Pseudomonadota bacterium
CCGGAATCCTGCCTATGCTGGCAGGATCGAGCGGGTCGGCTGGCCAGGAGGGATGGGGACCATGCGCTGGCGCGGGCGTGAGCAGAGCCGCAACATCGAGGACCGCCGCGGGCAGGGCGGTGGCATGGGGGGTGGCTTCGGCCGCGGCTTCGGCTTCCCCGGCGCGTCGCGCGGCGGACCCCGCATCGGACTTCCCAGCGGCGGCCGGGGCGGCGGCATCGGCATCGTCGGGATCCTAGTGATTCTCGGCCTGCTCTGGTTCTCCGGCGCCGATCTCGGCCAGATTCTCGGCGGCGGCGATGGCCCGGTCGCCGTCAACAACCAGCCCGTGGGCCGCACGGGCACCCCGACGGACGAGAACGCGCAGTTCGTCTCCGTCGTGCTTCGCGACACGGAGAACACCTGGGCGCGGCTTTTCGCCGAGGACGGCCGCCGCTATCGCGAGCCGATCCTCGTGTTGTTCGAGGGCAACGTGCAGTCGGCCTGCGGCTTCGCCAGCGCGGCTACGGGACCGTTCTACTGCCCCGGCGATCAGAGGCTCTACATCGACCTGTCGTTCTTCGACGAACTCGACCGGCGCTTCGGCGCCCCCGGCGATTTCGCCCAGGCCTATGTCATCGCGCACGAGGTCGGTCATCACGTCCAGAATCTCCTCGGCGTCCTGCCCGACGTGGACGCGGCACGGCGCCGGGTGTCGCGCACGGCGGCCAACCAGCTCACGGTGCAGCTCGAACTGCAGGCCGATTGTCTTGCCGGCGTCTGGGCGCACGATGCCGACGCCCAGGGCTTCGTCGAGGTCGGCGATATCGACGAGGCGCTAAACGCTGCAGCGGCCATCGGCGACGACACGCTTCAGAAGCGGAGCCAGGGCTACGTCGTGCCCGACAGCTTCACGCACGGCACTTCGGCGCAGCGGAGCGCCTGGTTCAAGCGCGGTTTCGAGACGGGCAGCGTCGAGGACTGCGACACGTTTTCGGGGCGCATCTGACAGGTACACGGCACAATTGCGAAGCCGTGCGGACGTGCTAGCTTCCGTTCGAAAGGCGGCGATAACGGAAGCGCGGAATGCGGGGGGGATACCCGGAGGGAATGAAAGAGGGCGGCATGGCCGCCTTCCGGGCGGAATATCTCGAAGAGAAACTTGGCTTCTCGGACCCGCATGCCGCCCTGTTCGTGCCCGAGAGTGCGCGTCGCTACGCACGGGCTGCGGCTGCCAAGGACAGGCGTTCCCCAGGGCTTGCCCTGGCTCGCTTTCAGCGTTTCGGCGAGCGCATGGCCTCCGCCGCCCGCGATGTCGACCAGTTCCTGTTTCTCGGCATCGGCTACGATACGCGCGCGCTCTGGCTGCCGGAGATCGCGGCGAACGCTGTTCGGGTCTTCGAGGTCGACATGGCCGCGGTCATCGCGCGAAAGGCCAGGGTCCTGGCGGAGAACGGCATAGGGTATCCCGACCGCGTGATCCCCCTCGGCATCGATCTCACCGCCCCCGACTTCCGCCGGACGCTCGAGAATGCGGGTTTCGACCCGTCCAGGCCGAGCGGCCTGTTCATCGAGGGGGTGACGTTCCAGTTGCCGCCGGAGACCTCACGCCGGATTCTCGATCCGCGGGGCCTTGGTCTGGCGGCAGGCAGTCTCGTCACCTTCGACTACTGGACGCGCGACCGGGTGCGGGCGCGGAACGCGCGCATCGCGCTCGCGCCGATGCACGAGTTCGCGCTTCCCGAGACCCCCGAGGAGCTGCGCCGCTCCCTCGAAGGCCTCGGCTATCGCGATGTCTCGATCAGGCCCCTGTCCGAACTCGCCGCTGCCCTGTGGCCAGACGAGGGACACGACCAGCAGGACTGGCATCTGGTCGAGGCGACCGTCGCCTGAGGCGTCGGCCCGGCCGGATCGCTAACCGCGCTCGTCCATCAGCCTGACGAAGCGCTCGAACAGGTAGCGGCTGTCGCGCGGCCCGGGCGAGGCCTCGGGGTGGTACTGCACCGAGAAGACCGGCAGGCTCCGGTGGCGGACGCCGCAGTTCGAACCGTCGAAGAGCGAGACGTGGGTCTGCTCGACCTCGCCGGGCAGGCTGTCGGTGTCCACCGCGAAACCGTGGTTCATCGAGGTGATCTCGACCTTGCCGGTGGTGAGGTCCTTGACCGGATGGTTCGCGCCGTGGTGGCCCTGGTGCATCTTCACCGTCCTGCCGCCGAGCGCGATGCCGAGCATCTGGTGGCCGAGGCAGATGCCGAAGGTCGGCGTGCCGGAAGCCAGCACCTCGCGGATCGCCGGAACCGCGTATTCGCCGGTCGCGGCCGGGTCGCCGGGGCCGTTGGAGAGGAACACGCCGTCGGGCTTGTGGGCGAGGATCTCCTCGCCTGTGGCCGTTGCGGGCAGGACCGTGATCCGGCAGCCGTGGTCGGCGAGGAGGCGGAGGATGTTGCGCTTGATGCCATAGTCGACGGCGACGACGTGCCGGGTCGGCGCCTCCTTCCGGCCGTAGCCCTTGTCCCATTGCCACGAGGTCTGGTCCCACGTGTAGGTCTGGCCGGTCGTGACCTCCCGGGCGAGGTCCATTCCCACCAGCCCCGGCCAGGCACGGGCTGCGGCGAGGAGCCGCGGCCGGTCGAAGACGCCGTCGCGATGATGGACGATGACCGCATTGGGCGAGCCCCGATCGCGGACCAGCGCGGTCAGCGCCCGGGTGTCGACGCCGGCGATGCCGATGATGCCGCGGGCGTGGAGCCAGGCGTCGAGGCGGCGCGTCGCGCGATAGTTGGAGGGCTCGGTGATGTCGGTCTTGAGCACGCAGCCCCGGATGCCCGAGGCCGCGGCCATGTTGACCGTCTCGATGTCCTCGTCATTGACCCCGACATTGCCGATATGCGGGAAGGTGAAGGTGATGATCTGACCGGCATAGGACGGGTCGGTCAGGATTTCCTGGTAGCCGGTCATCGCGGTGTTGAAGCAGATCTCGCCTTGTGCCTCGCCCTCCGCGCCGAGCCCCACGCCCTCGACGATCGTGCCGTCGGCGAGGACGAGAAGGGCGGTCGGCCGCCGCTCGTGCCAGGGTTCGGTTGCGGTCATGGGGACGCGCTCCATCGCTTCGGGGGTCGTGAACTCTCGGGATCGGCTCTGCGTTATCAGCGGAGCGCGGCTGCGGCAAGCGCATGGCGACAAGCTTGATTCCCGGGGGCGCTTCGCCTCATATACTGGCTCCGGATGCAACACCCCATGGAATCGCCACGATTCGATGGGCGGAGCTCAAGGCGCCGATCCGACGTATGGTTGCAGACGGCAAAACGTCGAACGATACCAACATCTTACGGTACAACAGAATTGTGCGCGGCGTATGCCGGGAATCACCCGGCCGGTCGCGCCAATGGAGAATTCGGAATGCGTGACGCGATCAATGCCGGCCTGAAAGAGGCGATGCTTCGACAGGACAAACGGCGCACCTCGACCCTGCGGCTGATCATGGCGGCGATCAAGGATCGCGACATCGCGGCCCGGTCGAGCGGCAAGGAGCGCGTCAGCGAGGACGAGATCCTCGAGATCCTCCATCGCATGATCCGCCAGCGCCAGGATTCCGCCGAGGCCTACGAGGAGGCAAGCCGCCTCGACCTTGCCGACCAGGAGCGCGAGGAGATTGCGATCATCCGCTCCTTCCTGCCGCCGCAGCTCGACGACGCGGAGCTTCGCTCCGTCTGCGCCGAGACGGTGAAGGAGACTGGCGCCAACGGTCTTCGCGACATCGGCAAGTGCATGCAGACGCTCAAGGCCCGCTATCCCGGCCGCCTCGACTTCGGCAAGGCGAGCACCGTGGTCAAGGGCATGCTGACCTGACCGTCGGGTCGCGTCCGGGACGTCACGTCCCGGACGTGAGCCGCGCAGCGAGGCCCTTGAGGTCGACGCTCTCGTCGGCGCACATCTCGGGGGAGGGCGAGATCCCCGCGGCGAGGAGCTTGCGGCCGACCATGTGATCGGCGGGCCGGTTCACCGAGTCGATGGCCAGCAGCCGGTCGCCGTCGAAGTGGAACACCGAGAACCGGTTGTCGGCGGTCGCCCCGCGCACCACCGAGCGGGTGGCGCCGAAGGGCAGGCCCACCATCTGAAGCTTCACATCCCCCTGGTCGGACCAGAACCACGGCACCTCGCGGAATGCCTCGGGCCGGCCGAGAAGCGTTCTTGCGGCGAGCTTGGCCTGGTCGACCGCGTTCTGCACGGATTCGAGCCGGATATGGCGGCCGAGCGACCAGTGCGGAAACGTGACGCAGTCGCCCACGGCGACGATGTTCGCGGCGCCGGTCGCCATCGTCTCGTCGACGACGATGCCGTTGTCGACCGCGAGGCCGGCCGCGGCGGCGATTCCCGTGTTCGGTTCGACACCGATGCCGATCAGGACGAGATCGGCGGGGATGCGCTCCCCGCCCGCGGTCTCGACCGCGACCACCCGTCCGCCTTCGCCGACGATGCCGCCGATCGCGGTGACGAGCTTCACGTCGGTGCCCCAGCCCCGGTGAAGCTCGAGGAAGTGCCGCGAGATTTCCGGCGCGACCACCCGTCCCATCAGGCGGTCGGCCGCCTCGAGCACGGTGACGGTCCTGCCGAGGAGGCGGGCAGTCGCGGCGACCTCCAGGCCGATGAAGCCACCGCCGACCACCACCACATCGCTCGCCGTCGCCAGCCGCTCGCGGAGTGCCCGCGCATCGGCCGCGACGCGCAGGACATGGACGCCTGCGAGGTGGGTGCCCCCGACCGACGGCAGGCGCGGCCGCGCGCCGGTGGCGATGGCGAGTCCGTCGAAGGACAGCACGGCGCCGTCGGCAAGGCGCAGGCTCCGGCCGCCGACGTCGATCGATTCGACCTCGGCGGCGAGCATCAGGTGGATGGTGTTCTTCTCGTAGAAGGATTCGGGGCGGAGCGGCAGCAGGTCGTGGGCGGGATCCTTAAGATAGGCCTTGGAGAGCGGCGGCCGCTGGTAGGGGATGTCGGTCTCGGCCGTGACGAGCGTCAGCGGGCCGTCATAGCCCTCGCCCCGCAGCGATGCCACGAGTTGCGAGCCGCCGTGGCCGCCGCCGATGATGATGATGCCGTGCTCGAACAAGGCGCCGCTCCATGACCTGCCGTTGAGACGACTGGCATAGACGGGCCGCCGCAGGCCGACAAGCAATCCGCATGGTGCGAAAGCATGCCGGCGCGGCGCGGCCGTGCTATGTCCGGCGCGGGCGGAGACATTTTTTCGCCGGATCGCAGGAAAGGGTGAACGCGTGGACGAACTGGCATCCCTGACGCCCGACCGGCCGCTGGTGCTGGTCGGTGCCGGCAAGATGGGTGGCGCGATGCTGGCGGGCTGGATCGCCAGCGGGCTCGACCCCCGCGCGGTGCTGGCGATCGATCCTGCGCCGCCCGCGGAAACGAACGAGTTCCTCACCCGGCACGGCATCGCGGCCCACGAAGCTGCCCCCGAGGTCACGGCACGGGTTCTCGTCGTCGCGGTCAAGCCGCAGCTGATGGCGGACGTCCTGCCCGGGCTGTGGCCGCTGGTCGGACCCGATACGGTCGTGCTGTCGATCGCGGCCGGCAAGACCATCGCGAGCTTCGAGGCGGTGTACCCCGGGGCGGCAGTCGTTCGTGCCATGCCGAACACGCCGGCGCAGGTCGGCCGCGGCATCACGGGCGCCGTCGGCAACGAGCGGGTGAGGGAGGAGGACCGCAAGCTCGTCTCCGCGCTGCTGGCCGCCGTCGGCGATGTCGCCTGGCTCGACGACGAGGGGCTGATCGACGTGGTGACCGCGATCTCGGGGTCGGGGCCGGCCTATGTGTTCCACTTCGTGGAATGCCTTGCGGCCGCCGGCGAGGCCCTCGGCCTGCCGCCGGACCTCGCGGCGCGCTTCGCCCGGGCGACGGTGGAGGGGGCGGGCGAGCTGCTGCACCGGTCCGAGCTCTCGCCGACCGATCTGCGCCGGAACGTGACGTCGCCCGGCGGCACGACGGCCGCGGCCCTGGCGATGCTCACCGCTGAGGGCGCCCTCGAGGCGCTCGTCACCCAGGCGGCGCTTGCGGCGAAGCGCCGCTCGGAAGAGTTGTCCGGCTGAAACGCCTGCCTCGCGCTCGCCACGCTCCGGTTCTAAAGTGCCCGCAACGCGAACGAGAAAGGCACACCGATGGCAAAGGAACCACGACGCAGCAGCCGGCGCGCCACCGCATCCGCGGCTCCGCCGGAGACTCCGCCGCGCGAGCGGATCATCGATGCGATGATGGCGCTTCTCGCCGAGCGGTCCTACGGGCGGATCGGCCTCGGGGACATTGCCGACACGGCCGGCGTCTCGCTCGCCACGCTTCGCGAGTCTTTTGCCGGCAAGCTCGGCATCGTCGCCGCCTTCATGCGCCGTATCGACCTCGCGGTGCTCGCGGGGGGGCCGCCGGACATGGAAACCGGCCCGCGTGACCGGCTGTTCGAGGCCGAGATGCGACGCCTCGACGCGCTCACGCCCTACAAGGACGGGGTCCGCGGCCTGGCCGCCTCCGCTCGCTGCGACCCCGGCCTCGCCTGCGCGCTTCACCGGCTCGCGGCGCGTTCGCAGAAGTGGACGCTGGTGGCTGCCGGCATCGATCACGGCGGGATCCTCGGCCGGCTCGGCGTCGAGGGCGCCGTGATGATCCATGCCGAGACGATGCGCGCCTGGCTCGACGACGACGATCCCGATCACGCCCGGACAATGGCCGCCCTCGACCGGTCGCTTCGCCGCGGCGAGCGGGCGATGCGCTTCCTCGGCGATGTCTGCGCCGTGGTGCCGCGCTTCGCCGCCTGCGGCCGGCGGGTCCGCGACACCGGACGCGCGGCGCGGACGGCGGGCGGGAGCGCATGAGCAAGGCGGGGGATGTGCCGGCGCAGATCGGCTACGACGACTTCCTCAAGGTCGACATCCGTGTCGGCACCATCATCGAGGCGAAGCCGTTCCCCGAGGCGCGGAAGCCGGCCTTCCAGCTGCGCATCGATTTCGGGCCGGAGATCGGCATCAGGCGGTCGTCGGCGCAGATCACGCGTCATTACACGCCCGACCTGCTCGTCGGCCGGCAGGTCGCGGCGGTGGTGAATTTCCCTCCCCGCCAGATCGGGCCCATGATGTCCGAGGTGCTGACGCTCGGCTTCCCGGACGAGGCGGGCGAGGTGGTGCTGGTCGCGCCGGGCCACAAGGTGCCCGACGGCGGTCGGCTCTTCTGAGACGGAACGGACAGCACGGACCGCGGCCGGGCGGACGATGGCGAGCAGGATGATGGATGTGACGGCCGGCAGGGGAACACAGGCGGCGGCGGTTCCTGCAGCGGGGGAGCCTCCCGCGCGGCATGGCCCGGGCCGCGGACGGCCCATTGCCGTCTACCTCGTCCTGTTCGGACTCGCGGTTGCGCTCCCCGCGCTGCTCTTCAGCGCCTACCTGCTCTATCGCTTCGAGGATGTCTCGCGTGCTTCGGCGACGCGCGTCGCGCAGGACACCGCCGCCTCGATCCGGGACATCGTCGATCGCGAGATCGGGGCGATGGCCACCACCCTTCGCGTTCTGTCCACCTCGGGTTTCCTCCGGGCGGGCGACCTGTCGGCGTTTCACGCGCGCGCGACCGATGCCCTCGCCGGGACAGAAACCTATGTCATCCTGGCCGACGAGGAGGGGCGGCAGCTCCTCAATACCCGGGTGCCGTACGGGTCGCCGCTCGGCGGGATCAGCGATATCGCCACCGTCGAGCGGGCGCTCGCCGATGACCGCGTCTACGTCTCCGACCTGTTCTATGGCGCCGTCGCGAAGCAATACGTCGTCAACGTCGCACTGCCGATCAGCCTCGACAGCGGCATGCGGGCGGTGCTGGTCATGACCAGGAACGCCGACAGCCTCGATGCAATCCTGCGTCAGCTCAAGCTCGAACCGGGCTGGGCCGGGGCCCTGATCGATCGCAAGGGTGCGGTCATCGCCTCGACCGGCGACGAGGTCACCGGCCAGCCGGCGAGCTTCCTGACCAGCGGCGCGTCGGCCGATATCCCGGTGACGCCAATCACCTTTGCGGGGCGCTCGGGCGAGATGGTGGTCGCCACCCGCCGTGCGGCGGAATCCGGCTGGCGCGCGGCGGCGTCGGTTCCTTCGGCCGTCATCGAGGCACCGCTGTGGCGGTCGCTCAACCTCCTGCTTGCCGTCGGCGCCGGCCTCCTCGTGCTCACCGGCCTGCTCGCCCTCGGTTTCGCCCGCATCATGGCGCGTCCGATGCGGAAGCTCGCGGTCCAGGCGAAGGCGCTGGGCCACGGCTCGCCGATTTCGATGCTCGAGTCGCCGGTTCGCGAGGTCAACGAAGTCTCGGGGATGCTCGTCGAGGCGGCGGCGGAGCGAAAGCGCTCGGAGGATCAGGTGCGTTTCCTGATGCGCGAGCTGTCGCACCGCGCCAAGAATCAGCTCGCCGTTGTGGTCGCGATGGCGCGCCGGACTGCCGAGCGAAGCGACGGGATTGCCGACTTCGAGAAGGTCTTCTCCGAGCGGCTGATGGCGCTGGCCCGGTCGACCGACCTTCTCGTCAGCCAGGACTGGCGCGGCGTCTCGCTGGCAGAACTGATCGACGCCCATCTCCTGCCGTTCACGGCGGGCAACAAGTCCCGTCTTGCTGTCGACGGCCCACCCATCGAGCTCGGTCCCGACGCGGCTCAGTCGGTCGGGCTCGCGCTCCACGAGCTTGCGACCAACGCCTCGAAATACGGCGCGCTTTCCGTCCCCACGGGGGCGGTCGCGATCCGCTGGGGGCACACCTCCGGGGATGCGCTCCGGATCGAGTGGACCGAAAGCGGCGGCCCGCCCGTCGTCCCGCCCGCCCGGACCGGCTTCGGCAGCGTCGTCATCCAGCGCACGGTGGCCCAGTCGCTCAATGGCGAGGTCACCCACGAGTACCGGCCGGAAGGCGTCTACTGGGCGATCGAACTGCCCCTTGACGCACCGGGGATCGGCGGGAAGCCGCCCTGAGCCGGCAGGTTGCACGATCGCACCCCGGGTGCGAGGCTCGGCCGGCGCGGTCGGGATGCCCCGCCGCGACCGGCACAGCGAGGAGGAAGCCATGACCCGAAGCCCGACGACCGGCCGTTTCTCGCGGCGCGCGATGCTGGCGGGCCTGGCACTGGTCGCCGTGCTGACGACGCTGCGCGCCGGCCTCGCCGACGAGGGAATGGCGGCGAAGGTCGAGGCTCTCGTGCCGGACCTCGAGCGCTACATCGAGAAGGGCATGGAGGACTTCGACGTGCCCGGCCTCGCGATCGGGATCGTCACGGGGGACAGGCTGGTCTACGCCAGGGGCTTCGGCACCCGGAGCAAGGGCGGCGCGCCCGTCGATGCCGACACCGCGTTCCAGATCGGCTCGACGACCAAGGCCTTTCTCGCCGCGACCATGGCGCTCGGCATCGATCGCGAGCTCCTCGCCTGGGACGACCGCATCGTCGATCGTCATCCGGGCTTCCGGCTCTTCGACGGCTGGGTCACGCAGGAGTTCAGGCTCTACGACATCATCGCCCAGCGCTCCGGCATGCCCACCTTCGCGAACGACTTCTACGGAATGCTCGGGGCGAGCAAGGAGGAGATGATCCACTCGCTGCGCCATGTCGAGCCGACGGCGAGCTTCCGCGCCGATTTCACCTACACCAACATCACCCACCTCGTGGCCGGCGACATCGTCGCCTCGGCGTTCGACGCCGCCGACTGGAAGGCAGTGGTCACGGACGAGATCCTCGCGCCGCTCGGCATGACCGCGACCACGCTCACGCAGGACGCGATGGAGGCGGCGCCGAACCACGCCATCGGCCATCTCTGGCGACCGGAGGGTACCGTCGAGGTGCCGTTCACCCGGTTCATGCCCTACGACTTCGAGGGCGCGGGCGCGATCAATTCGACGGTCGCCGACATGGCCCGCTGGCTCCGCTTCAACCTTGCCGACGGCATCTTCGAGGGCGAGCGGCTCGTCTCGGCCGAGAACCTCGCCGTCACGCGCATGCCGCGCGTGGCGATCAGGGACAGGATCACCTATGC
>JAEZEN010000274.1 GCA_023433185.1 Pseudomonadota bacterium
CGGTCATCTCGCGGCTCACCGACACCCTCCTCGCCATCCCCGGCATCATGCTCGCCATCGCGCTCGCCCTCTTCCTCGGCGGAAGCCTGTTCAACGCGACGCTCGCGATCGCGGTCGCCGCGATCCCCGCCTTCATCCGCCTCGCCCGGGCACGGACCCTCCAGGTCATGGCCGAACCCTATGTCGAGGCGGCGCGCTCGGTGGGCGTGCGCACGCCCCGCCTGCTCTGCGTCCACGTCTTCCCGAACCTCGTGCCGCCGATCATCGTCCAGGCGACGCTGGCGATGGCGGTCGCGGTCATCGCCGAGGCGAGCCTGTCGTTCCTCGGGCTCGGGCGGCCGCCGCCCGCGCCGTCCTGGGGCTCGATGCTGACGGTGGGCAAGGACTACATCGCCACCGCCTCCTGGCTGTCGATCTGGCCGGGGCTCTGCATCTTCCTGGTCACGGTCGGATTCAGCCTGCTCGGCGACGGCCTCCGCCAGTCGCTCGACCGGCGCTGAGCCGGCGAAGTTCCGAAGGGGATGGGCCGCACCGGCCCGCACGAAGAAGGAGACTGACCATGATGAAACGTCACCTCTCTGCCCTGCTTGCCATGTCGGCGGCAGCCACCCTCGCGGCGGCGGCGCCGGCGGCCGCCGAGACGCTCCGCATCGGCATCAGCGAGGACACCGACACCCTCGACCCGACGCAGGGGCGCACCTTCGGCGGACGGCAGATGTTCGCCGCGCTTTGCGACAAGCTCTTCGACCTCGACCCGACGGGCGGCATCGTCGGCCAGCTCGTCACCGACTGGACGGTCTCCGACGACCAGCTCGAGATCACCCTCACGCTGCGGCCGGGCGTCGTCTTCCACGACGGCACGCCGTTCGACGCCGCGGCGGTGAAGTTCAACCTCGAGCGGGCCATGACGCTCGAGGAATCGGCCCGCAAGGGCGAGCTGCGCGCCATCAGCGCGGTCGAGGTGATCGACGACGGCACGGTCAAGCTCGTCCTCAGCGAGCCCTTCGCGCCGCTGCTCGCCTCGCTCGCCGACCGCGCCGGGATGATGATGTCGCCGACCGCGATCGCGGCAGTCGACACCCAGACCTTCGCCAACGCCCCGGTCTGCTCCGGCCCGTTCATGTTCAAGGAACGGATCGTGCAGGACCGCGTCACGGTCGAGAAGTTCGCCGACTACTGGGACGTCGGCAACATCCACTTCGACGAAGTGGTCTACCGGCCGATGCCGGATTCGACCATCCGCCTCAACAACCTGCTGTCGGGCGAACTCGACATCATCGAGGGCGTCGCGACCAGCGACCTCGACGGGCTGAACAGCAACCCGGCCGCCCAGGTGGTCGACATCACCGGCCTCGGTCACGTCCACATCCAGTTCAACGTCTCCGGCGACAACCCGGTGGTCGGCAACCAGAAGCTCCGTCAGGCGGTGGACGCGGCGATCGACCGCAACATCATCAACCAGGTGGTCTATGGCGGCAATTTCGTCGCCGGCAACCAGCCAGTCGCGCCCACCTCGCCGTTCTATGCGACCAAGTATCCGGTGCCGGCTGCCGACCCGGAAAAGGCCAAGGCGCTGCTCGCCGAATCCGGCCTCGACTCGCCGTCCTTCACGCTCGTGGTCAACAACGAGCCGGCCTTCATGCGCGCCGGCCAGGTGGTGCAGTCGATGCTCGGGCAGGTCGGCATCAACGTCACGCTCCAGCCGGTGGAAGGCGCGACGGCGATCTCGATCATGGAATCGCCGCAGTTCGAGGCGGCGCTCTCGACCTGGAGCGGCCGCTCCGACCCGGACGCCAATGCCTATACGTATCTCGGCTGCAATGGCTCGCAGAACTTCGGCAAGTACTGCAGCGAGGCGACCGAGAAGGCCCTGTCCGACGCCGCCAAGGTGAGCGACGTCGCGAGGCGGACCGAGCTCTACACGCTCGCCGCCGACACCTGGATGGAGGATCTGCCGGTCATCTACCTCTACCACCACAAGCGCTTCTTCGGCCTGGACGCCGATCTCGAAGGCTTCGTGGCGGTGCCGGACGGCATCATCCGCGTGCAGGGCATGCAGTCCGGCTCGTAGCCGCGCCACGGACGAGCGCCGCCCCGGCGGCGATCGTTCCGCGCTTCCCGTCGCGGCCGGTGCTTCCTTCCGGCCGTGACGGAGACGGAACGGATCAGAAATCCCCGTCGCTGCCGCCGCGGTCGAGGCCGAGCTCGGCCAC
Source organism: Pseudomonadota bacterium (assembly GCA_023433185.1). The sequence goes on from JAEZEN010000274.1 coordinate 2,214, forward strand.
CGCGATCTCCGGCGCTCGTCCCGACATCAGGTCGGCGAGCACGCGGCCCGAGCCGCAGGCCATGGTCCAGCCGAGCGTGCCGTGGCCGGTGTTGAGCCACAGGTTCCGGTAGCGCGTCGGCCCGATGACCGGCGGGCCGTCGGGCGTCATCGGCCGGAGGCCGCACCAGAAGCTCGCCGCCGCGAGGTCGCCCGCACCGCCGAAGAGGTCGCCGACCGAATGCGCGAGGGTGTCGCGCCGCGCCCTGTGGAGGCGGAGATCGTAGCCCGCCACCTCCGCCGTGCCGCCCACGCGGATGCGGGTGCCGAGCCGGGTGATCGCGACCTTGTAGGTCTCGTCCATGACCGTCGAGACCGGGGCCCGCGCCGCGTCGACGATCGGCACCGTGATCGAATAGCCCTTCACCGGATAGACCGGGAGGCGGACCCCGACCGGCTTGAGGAGAAGCGGCGTGTAGCTGCCGAGCGCCGCCACATAAGCGTCGGCCACGAGCCGTCCCGCGGCAGTCTCGACCCCGGCGATCGCCCCGCCTTCGGTCGCCAGGCCGCGGATCGCGGTGGCGTAGCGGAACGTCACGCCCGCCGCGGCGGCCATCGCGGCAAGCCGCTCCGTGAACATCGCGCAGTCGCCGGTCTCGTCGCCGGGCAGGCGAAGCCCGCCGGCGATCCTATCGCGCACCGCCGCGAGACCCGGCTCGGCGGCGATGCAGCCGTCGGCGTCGAGCACCTCGTAGGGGACGCCGTAGTCGTCGAGGACCGCCGTGTCCTTGCCGGCCGCCGCGACCTGAGACGCCGTCCGGAAGAGCTGGAGCGTGCCCAGCGCGCGCTCGTCATAGGCGATGCCTGTCTCGGCCCGGAGATCGCGAAGGCAGTCGCGGCTGTACTCGGCGATCGGCACCATGCGCGCCTTGTTGACGGCGTAGCGCGTGCCCGTGCAGTTGGCGAGCATGCGGAGGACCCACATCCACTGCGCGGGGTCGAAGCGCGGCCGCACGGCAAGCGGCCCGTGCCGCATCAGGAGCCACTTCACCGCCTTCGCCGGGACGCCGGGGCCGGCCCACGGCGAGGCATAGCCGGGCGAGACCTCGCCGGCATTGGCGAAGCTCGTCTCGAGCCCCGCGCCCGGCTGGCGCTCGACGACCGTGACCTCGTGGCCGGCGCGGGCGAGGTACCACGCCGAGGTTACGCCGATGACCCCGGCGCCGAGGATGAGGATTCTCACCGCGCGGCCCTCCGACCGAGCGGCAGGACCGTCGCCGACGCGGGCGGGAACGACACGACAAGGCCGGCCGCCGCCTCGGGCTGGTAGGGCACCGCGAGCACCGTGAGGGTCTCGATCCGGCCATCGTCGCGCGACACCGGAATCCTGTCCCCGGCACGGGCGCCGAGCAGGGCGAGGCCGCGCGGCGCATGGACCGGAATCGTCATCCCGGGGACCGCGAGGGCTTCCGAATGGACGACGATGCGCATGGCAGGAGGAGCGCCTTCGATTGCGTAGACCACGCGGCTGTTGAGCGTCACGATGTCCCGGCCGATTCGTTCTGGCAAGACCATCCGTGCGACGGCGAGCTTCGCCGCGATCCGGCGGTCGGATGCGGCGCCGTGGCGACCGATCAGGCCGCGGAGGATCGCGACGTCGCGGCGGGTGAGCACCGGACGGTGCGCGGACGTCATGTCGTCGCCCCGGTGGTTCAGGCGGCCGCCGGGGGCGGCGCCACCGCCACCACCGTGAGCCTCTGGTCGCGCCCGTCGCGGGTAAGCCAGCGGATCGACTGCCCGGCCGACAGGCCGAGCAGCGCCGTGCCGATCGGCGTCAGCACCGAGATCCGGCCGCGGGCGATGTCGGCGTCCTCCGGGTAGACGAGTTCGACGCTCCGCCGGCCGTCGGCGGCCTCGTACTCGACCGTCGATCCCATGCGGACGACGGTGGTCGGCATGCGTTCGTCGGCGACGAGCCGGGCGCGCTCGAGTTCGGCGAGGAGCGTCTCGGCGAGCAGCGGCAGCGTGTCGAGCGCCGCATCGGCGAGGGCGGCGAGGCGGTCGTGGTCCTGATGGCCGACGCCGATGTCGGGCGCGCGCCCGTTCTCGAGGGTCTTCATGATGGTCTGCACCTGTGGTTCGGCGCGGCGCGCGGCCCGGAACGGGCGCGATCAGCCGCGAGATCGATTCGATTGGGAGGGAAAAGGAGCCCGGCCCCCGGCACGGCGGGGCTCGCGGAGCCGCGCCGGGGCTAGAGTCCCGCGATCGGAAATTTCCGGCGGGGAAGCGTCTTCCGCGAAGGGGCCCGGTTCAACATCGGCCAGATGTCGGGCTCGGCCGGCGCAAAGTCAAGGCGGCGACGCCTTTGCTCGCCTTTGCCGTTGACCCGGCACGGCGTTTCTGGTGATGGTCCGCGCGGCCAAACCTTAGAGTTCCTTGCGATTTTCCATGGCGACCGAGCGATACAACCCCAAAGAGGGCGAGGCCCGCTGGCAGGCGGACTGGGCCGAGAATGGCATCTTCGAGACCCGCAACGACGACCCGCGGCCGAAATACTACGTCCTCGAGATGTTCCCCTATCCCTCGGGACGCATCCACATGGGCCACGTCCGCAACTACACGATGGGCGACGTGGTGGCGCGCACCATGCGGGCGCGCGGCCACAACGTCCTCCACCCGATGGGCTGGGACGCCTTCGGGCTGCCCGCCGAGAACGCGGCGATGCAGAACAAGGTCGACCCGCGGGCCTGGACCTATGACAACATCGCGACCATGCGCGGCCAGCTCAAGACCATGGGCCTGTCGCTCGACTGGAGCCGCGAGTTCGCGACCTGCGACGTCGACTACTACCACCGCCAGCAGATGCTGTTCCTCGATCTCTATGCGGCGGGGCTCGCCTACCGCAAGAAGTCGAAGGTGAACTGGGACCCGGTCGACCACACCGTGCTCGCCAACGAACAGGTGATCGACGGCCGCGGCTGGCGCTCGGGCGCCCTGGTCGAAAGCCGCGACCTGACGCAGTGGTTCTTCCGGATCACCGCCTATTCCGACGACCTGCTCGCGGCGCTGGACCGGCTCGACCGCTGGCCGGACAAGGTCCGCCTGATGCAGCGGAACTGGATCGGCAAGTCCGAGGGGATGCGCGTCCGGTTCGCCTTCGACGGCACGGCGCCGGACGGCTTCGACACGGTCGAGGTCTTCACCACCCGCCACGACACCCTGTTCGGGGCGAGCTTCATCGCGCTCTCACCCGACCATCCGCTCGCCACGGCCCTCGCCGCCGGCAACGAGGCGCTCACCGGCTTCATCGCCGAATGCCACCATGCCGGCACCAGCGAGGCGGCGATCGAGGGCGCCGAGAAGCGGGGCTTCGACACCGGGCTCCGGGTCGTCCACCCCTTCCGTCCAGAGGTGACGCTGCCGGTCTACGTCGCCAATTTCGTCCTCATGGACTATGGCACCGGCGCCATCTTCGGCTGCCCGGCGCACGACCAGCGCGATCTCGACTTCGCCCGGAAATACGGGCTGCGCGTGATTCCGGTGGTCATCCCGCACGGCGCGGACCCGCAATCCTTCACCGTCGGCGACGAGGCCTTCGTCGAGGACGGGACGCTGTTCAATTCCGACTTCCTCGACGGCATGAGCGTGCCCGAGGCCAAGAAGACCGTCGCCGACCGTCTCGAGGATACCGTCCTCTACGGCAGGCCGCAGGGCGCCCGGCAGGTGAACTACCGGCTGCGCGACTGGGGCATCTCGCGCCAGCGCTACTGGGGCTGCCCGATCCCGGTCATCCATTGCGAGACCTGCGGCATCGTGCCGGTGCCGGCCCCCGACCTGCCGGTCAAGCTGCCCGAGGACGTTAGCTTCGACAAGCCCGGCAACCCGCTCGACCGCCACCCGACATGGAAGCACGTCGCCTGCCCGACCTGCGGCGGCCCGGCCGTCCGCGAGACGGACACGATGGACACCTTCGTCGATTCGTCCTGGTACTTCGCGCGGTTCACCGCCCCCCGGGCCGATCCGCCCACGGAACGCACGGCGGCCAATGACTGGCTGCCGGTGAATCAGTATATCGGCGGCATCGAGCACGCGATCCTGCATCTCCTCTACTCGCGCTTCTTCACCCGGGCGATGCGCGACACCGGCCACATCGACCTCGACGAGCCGTTCCAGGGCCTGTTCACGCAAGGCATGGTGGTGCACGAGACCTATCGCCGGCCGGACGGCACCTGGGTGAGCCCGGCCGAGATCCGCATCGAGGAGACCGACGGCAGGCGCCGGGCGACCGAAATCGCCACCGGCGCGGCGCTCGAGATCGGCGCGATCGAGAAGATGTCGAAGTCGCGGCGCAACACCGTCGACCCGACCGACATCATCGACAGCTACGGCGCCGACACCGCACGCTGGTTCATGCTGTCCGATTCGCCGCCGGAACGCGACGTGATCTGGACCGAGGAAGGCGTCGCCGGCGCCCACCGCTTCGTCCAGCGCATCTGGCGGATCGTCTCGGA
>JAEZEN010000357.1 GCA_023433185.1 Pseudomonadota bacterium
GCGCTCGGCTTCGACGACGCCATGCGGCGGGTCCGGCGCTGACGCCGACGGCCGGTCAGGCCGTCGCGATGTAGGAGCGCAGCTCTTCGGCCTCGAACTCGACCTGCTCGATGCGGGCCTTGACCACGTCGCCGATCGAGATGATGCCGACGAGTTCGCCGTCCTCGACCACCGGCAGATGCCGGAAGCGCCGCTGCGTCATCCGTCCCATCACCGTGTTGATCTTCTCCCGCTCCCGGCACGTGACGACATCCCGCGTCATGATCGAGACGACGGGATCGCCGAGGATTTCGGCGCCGTTGAAGCCGATCGCCTTGACGATGTCCCGTTCCGAGACGATTCCCACCATCCGGCCCCGCTCGGTGACGACGAGGGCGCCGATCTTGCGTGCCGCAAGGGCGGTGGCGACTTCGGCGATCGTCCGGTCACCGCTCGTGGTGGCGACGTCGCGTCCCTTTTCTGCGAGAATCTGGGCAACGATCATCGGGTACCTCCTGCTCAGAGGACGCCCGGACGCGGTCACCGCACTTCGGGGCCGCCCGGCACGCCAGCCGCATTTCCCCCGTAGCCTGTACTGGAGGATGGGACGTAACGTCGCAGTTGACAAGCTGCAGCGCAGCAATTCGGCGTGGAAAAGTCAGCGGCCCGGACGACGCACAGGATCGAAGACCGGGAAGAACAGCAGCCCGGCGAGGAATCCGCCGATGGGCGCCTCCCACGCGATGGCGCCGGAGGCGACGCTGCCACCGCCGAACAGGCCGAAGAGGAGGTTGGTGGCGAACCACACGCCGAGGAAGGTGAGGACGCGGCGATCCCGAAGCGCCATGGACAGCGGTGGAGCGGGCCGCCGGTAGGCGGCCGGGCCACCGCCCTGGAAGCCCATCGCCGGGCCGGGGCTGGAGAAGGCGAAGCGCGCCGCCGCGGCCATGTGGGCGGAGATCGCCGCCGAGGCGCCGACCAGCGGGACCACGCTGCCGGGATAGAGACCGAGATGGAGGGCCGCACCGGTGATCGCGCCCACCGCCGAGAAGCCGAGGAAACGCCACGCACCGAAGCGCCATGCCACGGCGGCGCCGAAAGCGGCGAGCCACAGCGTGTTGAAGATGAGATGCGCCCAGTCGGCGTGCAGCAGCGCGTAGGTGGCGAAGGTCCAGAGCCGCGCCCCTTCTCCCCCGGGCAGGCCGAGGCCGGACTCCATGACCCGAACCGGGATGAAGGCGAAAGCGACCAGGAACTCGACCGCCGCGGCCGGACCGAGGACGTAGTCGCGGAGCACCTGCACGCCGAACAGGGTGGCGATCACCGCGACCAGCACCGGAGGAAGGTTGAATACCCGTTGCCTTCCGGCGGCAGGGGCGAAGCGCGGATCGACGTTCATGGTGTCCGAGAGATTAGCGGGGCTCCCGGCTTTATAAAGGGGTAAGGACAAAATGCCATGGGCGGGCCCAGTCCCGCATTGGCACATTTTGGCTGGCCCGCCCTGTGCTAGCATTCTGCCTCGGGGCGAGAACGGGCAGCAGACCTGTGCCGTCCCAGGATGTCCGGGCTTCCTCTTCCGCCCGGCTCCCGACGACAGGGACGGCAGAAACAGGCATGAGACACGCGACATCGCGCGAACTCTTCGCGTACTGGAATCGCATTCGCGGCAGCGAACCCGCGCCGCGCCGGAGCGATATCGAGCCCGGCGACATCCGGCGGGTGCTGCCTGACACGTTCATCCTCGAGGTCATCGCCGCCGGGAACCAGCGCGTTCGGCTCGCCGGGACCCGGATGTGCGCGCTCTACGGGCGCGAGATCAAGGGCGGCAACTTCCTTGACCTGTGGTCCGACGAGGACCGTGCCAGCATCGCCGGCGCGGCGGAGCGGGTCGCCGAGGAGGGCGCCGGTGTGGTGCTCGAGGTCGAGCTGGTATCGGCCCGCGACCGGACGGTCGGCTGCGAGTTCCTGCTGCTGCCGCTCCGCCACGGCCCGGCCAGCCATGACCGCATTCTCGGCAGCTGCGCGGTCCATCGCCGGCCCTACTGGTTCGGCACCGACCGGATCGTCCGGCAGTCGATCGCCGGTCTCCAGCTCGTCGAGCCGGGCCGGGCACCGGCGGCGCTCGGACCCGACGGAAACCGCTTCGTAACGCTGCCGCCAACCTTTTTCGCCGGTGTCGCGGGCCGTCGGCATGGTCATCTCTACGTCGTCGATGGGGGCAAGCGTTAACCGATGAGCCCCCGCGTGCACGCTCGCCGCGGGCAAAGCTTACCGGCGTCCAGGGATGGTTTCAAAAGCCTTTAGCGACGCTGCTCATTTGTGGGGAACACCTTAGACCGCGATAAAAACGAGCATGGCAGAGTCCTCCTGGAGTAGGGAGTGAGGATATGCATCGAAACTGGGCATTGAGGACAGTACTGGCTGCGGCAATACTTGCAGCCGCGGCGTCGGGGGCGTTCGCCGTCGACGTGGAACGGTCCGCCTTCATGTCGGTCACCGGCAAGACGGCCCAGCCGATCGGCCACCACGAATTCTGCCAAGTGTACCCGGCCGAATGCTCGGTCCGCAGCCCGAGCCGTGTCCATGTCCGCCTCGACCAGACCCGGTGGAACCAGCTCAAGGAGATCAACCGCGCCGTGAACACCGGCATCCGGCCAGCGACCGACATGGAGATATACGGCCGCCCCGAGGTCTGGGAATTCCCCGAGGAGGCGGGGGACTGCGAGGATTTCGTCCTCCTCAAGCGCCGGAAGCTCATGGAGCGGGGCTGGCCCGCCGCCGCACTCCTCATCACGGTCGTGCGCCAGACCAACGGCGAAGGACACGCGGTCCTGACCGTGACCACCAACCAGGGCGACCTGGTGCTCGACAATCTCGATGCCCACGTCAAGCCGTGGAAGGAGACCCCCTACCGCTATCTCAAGCGGCAGTCGGAATACGACACCGGCGCGTGGGTCTCGATCGAGGACGATCGCGGCCAGCCGCAGGTGGGCAGCCTGCGCTGACCGGCTTGCGCGCCCCTCCGCTCAGTGCAGCCGCGGGGACTTGAGGAGACTGTTGCGGTCGGTGGACTCGACGACGATCTCGGCACTCTCGCCGTCGCGGAAGATGGTGAGCGGCACCTCCACCCCGGCCTCGCCCAGCGCCCAGACGGCGCGGTAGAACTCGGCGAGGGAAGCGACCTCCTCGTGCTTGACGGCAAGGATCGCGTCGCCGGCGGCGAGCCCCGCGAGCTCCGCCGGTGCGTCCTCCGCCACCCCCGCCACCATCACCCTTCCGTCGACCTCGACGGCGTAGACGCCGAGCCAGGGCCGAGCCGGGCCCCGCGGCTGGCCGATCGTCCGGAGGTCGTCGATCACCGGCGGCAGGAGGTCGATCGGCACGACCATGTTGAGCTGGTCGCCGCCGCCCTCGCCGCTCTCGGACTGGTCGAGGCGAAGCGAGGCGATGCCGCAGAGGTCGCCCTTCGGGCCGATCATCGCGGCGCCGCCCCAGAAGGGATGCGCCGGCGCCGTGAACACGGCCTCGTCGATCAGATATTCCCAGTATCCGGCGAAGGGCTGACGGGCGACGACGGTCGCGGCGGTAGCATGCTGGCGCCCGCCCGCGCCGCCGATCACCACGGACGAGCCGACCCCGAGGTCGCGGGCGCTGCCGAGGTGGAGCGCCGGGGCGTCGATCCGCGCCAGCGCCTGGACCAGGCCGAACCCGGTGGTCTGGTCGTAGCCGAGCGCATGGCCGGGAAGGGTTCGCCCGTCGTTGAGGCCGAGCCAGATGGTCTCGGCTTCGGTGATGAGATAGCCGATGGTGAGCACGAGGCCGCTGCGCTCGATCAGCACGCCGCAGCCGGCGCGCTCCGTCCCGAGGATCCCGGCGGTGAAGGCATCCTCCGGCACGGTCGACTTGAGCGACACCACCGCCGACAGGGCCGTATCGAGATCGAAGTCGTAGTCGCTCGGGTCAGGCTGGAAGGCCGGCGAGACCTGCCAGCCGGCATCAGGCGGCATCTGTGGCGAACTCCCTGGTCCTCCTCCGGGCGATGCCGGTCGGCATAGCCCACGCCTGCCGTTATAGAGCGAAGTTGGGGCGGATGCGAAGGCCTCAGGCGCCCGCGAGGGGTTGAAGTCCGGAGGCGAAGCGCCTCCAGTTGGCGACGTAATGCCCGGCAGCGGCCTGGTTGCGCGCGATCTCGTCGACGCTCAGGCTGCGCACGACCTTGCCGGGCATGCCGAGGACCAGCGACCCGGGAGGAATGTCCTTGCCTTCGGTGACCATCGCTCCCGCCCCCACCAGGCTGTCGCGCCCGATCCGCGCACCGTTGAGAACGATCGCGCCCATGCCGACCAGAACGTTGTCGCCGATGGTGCAGCCGTGGAGGATGGCGCGGTGGCCGATGGTGCACCCGGCCCCGACCGTCAGCGGATAGCCGTGGTCGGTGTGGAAGACGCTGTGCTCCTGGACGTTGGTATCGGCACCGATGACGATCGGCTCCTGATCGCCGCGGAGAACCGCTCCGAACCAGATGCCGACGCCCGGTGACAGCCGGACATCGCCGATGACGGTGGCGTCGGGCGCGATCCAGCAGCGGCCGTCATCGGGAATCTGCGGCGCGACGCCGTCGAGCGCGTAATGGGGCATGGTTCGGCCTTCCGGTGGCGGTCAGGCGATCAGCCGCCCGACGATCGCGATGATAGCGATGCCGAGGCACCCGCTCCACACCGTCGCGACCATCACGCCGGCGGCGGCCCAGCTCGACGGCACCCTGCCCGCCTGCACGCTGACCACCGACTGCCGGACGATGATGGCGGGCCCGACGATGAGACGGAAGACGAAGGATGCGACGATCGAGACCATGCCCGGCCCCCGCGTGCTGAAGGAGACAGGCTCCGAAGTCAGCCCGCGATAGATCGCAGCCAGCACGGCGGCCGAGACGAATCCCACGGACGCGGCATAGGCGAACAAGAGGACATCTGGCATTGGTTTCCACCCGGCGCGACGTAGCGGCGGCACCGCCGTGACTTACGACGAACGCCGCCTCCACTCCTCCCCTGTCGACGCGGGCGATCGGGTCTTTTTGTGTGAATTCGGCCCCCGCAGACAATGCGAGTGTGATTACCATTTTATTAAGAAGCAAGAGGGATTGTCGGCGGCATGTCGGTCGTCGCCAGCCCCACCCCGTCCCGATTCGCCACCGCCCTGCCCTCCATCCTGATGAGCCTCCTGGCGCTCATCCTCCTCGGCGCCGTGGGCGTGCTGGCCTGGACCGTCAACGACACGATCAACAAGTACCACGACGGAATCGCCCTCAAGGGCCTGAACGGCAAGCCCAAGCCGGTCGAGATCGGAATCGGCTTCGCCGACCTGGTGATCCCGGCAAACCTGATCCGTTTCCCGACCGACCGCCGCGGCGGCTATGTCACGGCAGTCGACCTTCTGCTCCTGTGGCCCGACCTCGACGGCTACAGCGACGCGCGCTCCAAGGAGTTCCGCGATACGTCGCCCGGCGCCCCGCTGATCTACGTGACCATCACGGAGGCCGATACGCCGATCGACTCCACCGCGCGGCTGCAGACCATCTACAGTCGCGATTTCACGGGACCGCCGATGTCGGGACCGGGCCACCTCGTCGGTCGTCGCATGGCGCAGACGTCGCCCTATCGTGACGAGATCATCTTCTACCAGCCGCAATCGGACGAACCCTTTGTCGTCCGCTGCCTCGCCGAGGAAACCGCGGAAATCCCCGCGACCTGCATCCGCGAGGTCACCATCGGGCACGGGCTGACGATGATCTACCGCTTTAACTACACCTGGCTCCGCGACTGGAAGAGCATGGAGCGCCGGCTGATCGAACTGGTGAGCCAGTTCCCGCAAAGCAGCTGAACCCCGGACCCACGGCAGGCGGTCGGCGCCCTCAGCCGGGAACGCCTCCGGCATGGGCGGCGATCCGATCGGCGATCCCGGGAATCGCCGGCAGCGGCAGTTCATGACCGATGCCGGGGAGGACGGTGAGCGCGGCGCCGGCGATGCCCGCGGCAAGGGCGCGGCCGTTCTCGACCGGCAGGATCGGATCCTCCTCGCCATGGATGACGAGCACCGGGCAGGCGATCTCGCGGAAGCGCCCGCTCCAATCCTCGCGCGTCGTCAGCGCCCCATGGTTGAACATGCTGGCCGGGCTCCCGGTCCGCCCCAGCACCCGCCCGATCCGCGCTCTTTCACGGTCCTCATCGAAAGGAAATGCCGAACCGGCGCACAGCCTCTCGCTCTCGACCAGGAAGTCCGTCACCGCCCTCCGATCCGACCAGTCGAGGGCGGCCAGGGCCCCGAAATGGTCAAGGAACGCCGGCGATATCTGCGGCAGGGGCGCCCCGTCCCAGCCCAGCGGCTCGGATGCGACAAGCGTCAGCGAAGCGACCCGGCCGGGATGTTCGATCGCCACCATCTGGGCGATGTATCCGCCCAGCGACATGCCTGCCAGATGCGCCCGGCCGAGCCCGTAGGCGTCGAGGATGGCAATGACGTCGCCGGCCATGTCCTCGACCGCGTAGGTCGCCTCACCGGGCGCTGCCGTCGTCGATCCGCCCGTGTCGCGATGGTCGAAGCGGATGACGAAGACGCCGCGCGCGGCCAGTTGCGCGCACAGTTCGTCCGGCCAGCCCAGCATCGAGGCCGTCGCCCCCATCACCAGCAGCAGCGGCGGATCGGCCGGGCGGCCGAAGCTTTCCGTCACCAGGGTCACGCCCCGGTGTTCGACCGATCGCATCGGCCGTGCTCCTTCCTGATTCTCGGGCCAGCCAACCTGCCGACGCGGTACCCCCATCGGGGAACGCGCGGCGACCTATTCCAGGTCGATGTCGAGGATGGCCATGGTGAAGTTGTAGGAGAGGTCTCCGTCCTCATCGTCGCGGAAGATGATGCCGACGAACTCGTCGCCGATATAGACCTCGGCCGAATCCGCCTTCTGCATGCGTGGCTTCACTGCGATGGACGGCAGATTGAAGCGCTTCCGGAAAAACGCCTGCAGCTTCTCGATCTCCTGACGATTCACTGAATTTCCTTCTCTCTCAACGGAACTGGCGGCGCGCAGGCGGGCACCGGCCCCGCGCCGGGCTGGGACCACTAGCCCGAATCGGAGCAGTCCGCCACCATCTGGTCCATGCTGCGGGCGGGCTCGCGGCAGCCGGCCTCGCCGATGACCCGCGCCGGAACCCCGGCAACGGTCGAGTGGGGCGGCACCGCCTTCACTACCACCGAGCCGGCGGCGACCTTGGAGCAGCGTCCGACCTCGAGATTGCCGAGGATCTTGGCACCGGCGCCGATCAGCACGCCCCGACGGATCTTGGGATGGCGATCGCCGTCTTCCTTGCCGGTCCCGCCGAGCGTCACGTCCTGGAGGATCGACACGTCGTCCTCGATCACCGCCGTCTCGCCGACGACGAGGCCGGTGGCATGGTCGAGGAAGATGCCCCGCCCGATCGTCACCGCCGGATTGATGTCGGTCTGGAAGACCTCGGACGACCGGCTCTGGATGTAGTAGGCGAAGTCGCGGCGCCCCTGCCTCCACAGCCAGTGGGCAAGGCGATGCGTCTCGATGGCGTGGAAGCCCTTGAAGTAGAGCACCGGCTCAATGTAGCGGTGGCAGGCCGGGTCGCGGTCATAGACGGCGGCGAGATCGACCCGCATCGCCTCGCGGATGCCGCCGTCATCGACCAGCGCCTCCTCGAAGGCGCTGGTGATCAGTTCGCCCGACACGACATCGTTGCCGATCCGCTGGGCGATGCGGCTGATCACCGCATCCTCGAGCCGGCCGTGATTGAGCACCGTCGCGTAGACGAAACTCGCCATCGCCGGCTCGGTGCGCACGATCTGCTCGGCATCGGCGCGTACCGACGACCAGATCGGATCGACGCTCGCCACCGCGTCGGCATGTGAGGTCTTGAGGGACATCCTGACGCTTCTCCCTGCCGCCACTCCCGGGGCGCGGCAAACTAGCATGATCGCCGGCTGAGCCCCAAGCCGGGGCGGGACGCCGGTCTCACCGCCCGACATAGGGCCGCGAAGCCGCAAGGGCAACGAAAAGCGCGCGATGCCCCGGCCCGCCCCTGCCCGGCGATTGCCCGGCCGAAGTCGCCGGCCCGCCCCCATCGCACCGTGGAATTGCCATGGCCGCGAGCTACGATGGCCGCGCGTTTGGGTTCTCGCTTCGGGAGGATGTCCGCCTTGCCGTTCTGGTCCATCCTGCGCCGGCTGGCGCTCGCCGCGACCCTGATCGGGTCGGCCGTGCCCGCCGCCGCCGACGACATCGCGACCCTTCCGGACGGCATGGCCCGCGCCCGGATCGGCGACCTGACGCTCTACCACGACCCGGCGGAGTGGCGCATCGCGGGCGAGGCCGGCACCTGGGCGATCCATTGCCGCGGACTGGAATGCGACGCGCCGGCGATGAGCGTCATCGCCGTTCCCGCAGCGCTGTCGCAGTGTTCCGCCGGCGCGGTGGTCGACCGCTCGGTTCTCGACTATCCCGACGCCTGGACCCGCCAGGTCACGCGATCCGGCGCCGTCGCACTGTCCGTCGACGTCGTGACGCTCGACCAGGGCTGCCGCAACTGGGCCAGCTCACCGGTCTATGCCTGCACGGTGCACGAGGGACTGGCGTACTGGTTCATCGCCCCCGGCGAGATGTGCCGGACCTCGGTCGCGGAGAGCGAGGCCCTGCAACGCCTGCTCAACGGTCTCGCGCCGGCGGCGCTGACCACGCCATGACCACGCGCCGGCTCGCCGTCCTTCTCATGCTCCTTGCCTGCGCCGGAACCGCCGAGGCGGCGCCGGCGACGGCCAGGATCGGCGATCTGCTCCTCGACTACGATGATGCCGGATGGCGGGTCGCGACCCGCCCCGATGGCGCGGAGATCACGGCGATCGAATGCGACGTGCCGCGTTGCGACGACGACGGCACGAACATCGCAGTCACCATCGTGCCCCCGGACGGTCCGCTGCCGACGGCGATCCCCCGCCGCGAGGCGGGCTTCGTCCAGCCGCTCTGGGACCTGCTCGCCGACGTGGATGCCAGCGGCCCGCGCGATGACCCGGTCCGTGCCGTGAACGGCTTCCTCGTGTTCGCTACCGACCGATGGAGCGGCTGCCGGGCGATGAGCCCGTCGGAACTGACCGCGATCCTCGATCATCAAGATCGCCGCTACACCTTCACGAGCGGCGTCGCGAGGGGATGCCGCGGCGTATGGGGCGTGCCGCGCGAGGACTTCGTCGCGGTCCTGTCCGGGCTACGCCCGGCCCCGTAGCGCCCCGTGCGGAATCTGCTATAGGGACGCCATGCGCTCCGCCGTCATCCTCTTCCCCGGCTCCAACCGCGACCGCGACATGGTCTCGGC
>JAEZEN010000376.1 GCA_023433185.1 Pseudomonadota bacterium
CCGGGACTTTTCGTTTCCGGCCTCAGAAGGCCTTGAAGGTCACGATCGTCCGGGTGTCGCGGATGTGGCCGATCCGCTGCACCACCCCGGTCACGAAGCGGCCGGGGTCCTCCTCCGGCGGCACGTAGAACTTGACGAGCAGGTCGAAGTCGCCCGCCGTCGAGTAGATCTCGGAGGCGATCTCCGCCTCGGCGATGGCGTCGGCCACCTCGTAGGCCTTGCCGATATCGCACTTGATCTGGACGAAAAGCACCGCCATCGAACCACCTCGTTCTGTCTCGCCCCAAGGATAGCAGATGGGGCGGCGATGCGAACGCGCGCCGTTGCCCCGGGTCGCCCGGGGCGTCTGGGGCTCTGCCTCAGGGGCCGAGGTCGAAGGCGCCGCCCGGGGCGTCGCCGCGGGCCGTGGTCAGGTCGGCGCGGGTCCGGGGCCGCGCCTTCAGGCGGAGTTCGGTCAGCTCCTCCCGATCCCTGGGCGCGGTGCGGCGGATCTGGTCGCGGCCGAGCCGGTACTGCGGCGGCCACGGCTGGTCCGGCACCCCGTACCAGGCCGCAGCGCGGAGCGTGAAGTTCGGGTCGGTGAGATGCGGGCGGGCGAGCGCCACGAGGTCGGCGCGGCCGGCCGCGAGGATGGTGTTGACCTGGTCGGCGGTAGTGATGTTGCCGACGCACATCGTGGCGACCCGCGCCTCGTTGCGGATCTGGTCGGAGAACGGCGTCTGGAACATCCGGCCGAACACCGGGCGCGACGCCGGATCGGTCTGCCCGGTCGAGACGTCGACGAGGTCGACGCCGGCTTCGGCGAAGGCTGCGGCGATCGCCACCGCGTCGTCGCCGGTGAGGCCGCCCTCGGCCCAGTCGGTCGCCGATATCCGCACCGACATCGGCTTCGCGGCGGGCCACGCCTCGCGCATCCGGGCGAACACCTCGAGCGGAAAGCGCAGCCGGTTCTCGATGCTGCCGCCGTAGTCGTCCTCGCGCCGGTTGGTGAGCGGCGAGAGGAACGAGGCGAGCAGGTAGCCGTGGGCGCAGTGCAGCTCGATCATGTCGAAGCCGGCACGCTCCGCCCGCTCCGTGGTGGCGACGAACCGGGCGACGATTTCGTCCATGTCGGCCCGCGTCAGGGGACGGGGCACCTGGCTTTCGGGGTAGTAGGGGATGGGCGAGGCCGAGACGATCGGCCAGTTGCCCTCGGGCAGCGGCCGCGAATCGCCTTCCCACAGCACCCGCGTCGAAGCCTTCCGCCCGGCATGGCCGATCTGCAGGCAGACCTTCGCCGCCGAGTTCTTGTGGATGAAGTCGACGATGCGCGTCCAGGCGGCTTCCTGGGCATCGTTCCAGAGGCCCGTGCAGCCGGGGCTGATCCGCCCCTCGGGCGAGACGTCGGTCATTTCGGTGAAGAGGAGGCCGGCGCCGCCGATGGCCCGCGCCCCGTAGTGGACGAGGTGCCAGTCGCCGGGCACGCCCTCCTCGGCCGAGTACATGCACATCGGCGAGACCACGACGCGGTTGCGGAGCACCATGTCGCGGAGCCGGAAGGGCTGGAACATCGGCGGCACGGGCTTCTCGGCATCGACGTCGAACCCGGCCGACCGGACGCCCTCGGCGAAGCGCCGGTCGACGGTATCGACGAAGTCGGGCGCGCGGAGGCGGAGGTTGTCGTAGGTGATCGCCCGCGACCGGGTCATCACGCCGAAGGCGAACTGTGCCGGGTCGAAGTCCAAGAATCGGCGGATGTGCTCGAAGAAGACGAGGCTGACGTCGGCCGAGTGCTGGGTGCGCTCGACCTCGTCGCGGCGCCCGGTCTCGAAGTGCTCCAGCGCATCCTCGACGCCGCCCTGGCTGACGAACGCCTCGTAGAGGGCGATCGCGTCCTCCATCGCGAGCTTGGTGCCGGCGCCGATCGAGAAATGCGCCGTCGACTTGGCGTCGCCGAGGAGGACGACGTTGTCCTTCACCCAGCGCCGGTTCCGCACCATCGGGAAGTTGCGCCACAGCGAGCGGTTGGTGAGCACCGGATGGCCGCCGAGATGGCGGGCGAAGATGCGCTCCATCAGCTTCGCCGATTCGGCCTCGCTCATCGTGCCGAGGCCGGCGCGCTCGAACGTCGCGGCGTCGGTCTCGAAAACCCAGGTCGAGCGGTGATTGCGGAACTGGTACTGGTAGGCGTGGGCGATGAACACGCCCCACTCGGTCTCCTCGAAGGCGAAGGTGAAGGCGTCGAGCGGCGTCGCCGCGCCCATCCAGGCGAACCGGTTCGGCCGGAGGTCGATCTCGGTGCCGAAGTGGTCGCGGTGCTGATCGCGGAACCGCGAGTTGATGCCGTCGGCCAGCACCACGAGGTCGTGGTCGCGGATTAGCGGCCCGATGTCGTCGACCTCGCGGCCGAGGACGAACCTGACGCCGAGGTCCTCGGCGCGCTCGTGGAGGATGAGGAGGAGCGTGCGCCGGGCGCAGCCGCAGAAGCCGTTGCCGCCGATCCGGAACTCGGCATCCTTGAAGTGGATGGCGATGTCGTCCCAGTAGACGAACTCGTTGGTGATCGCCGCGTAGCTCTCGGGATCGTAGCGCTCGAAATTGTCGAGCGTCTGGTCGGAGAAGACGACGCCGAAGCCGAAGGTGTCGCCGATCCGGTTGCGTTCGTAGACGGTGATCTCGACGAAGGGCGCCGCCTTTTTCATCAGGATGGCGAAATAGAGCCCGGCAGGCCCGGCCCCGACGATCGCCACGCTCCTGAGCGTTCCCGCCATGTCTCCCGCCGAACTGCTTTAAGCCTAAAGTATCCTACGCCGCCCGCCGTTGGTTGTCACGCGGCCCTGGTTCACGAGGGCACGATCGCCGTCGTCTCGATCTCGACCAGGGCCGCGGGCTCGACCAGCCGCACCACCTCGACCACCGCCATCGGCGGGTAGATCCGGCCCATCAGGTCCCGCCAGACGGCGCCGATGTCGGGCAGTGCGGCGATGTAGGCGTCGACGCCCCGCACGTACCATGTCATCCGCACGATGTGCTCGGCGCCGGCGCCGCCCTCGGCGAGCACGGCAAGCGTGTTCTCGAGCGCCTGGCGGACCTGCGCCGCCATGCCTTCGGGAAAGACGCCTGCCGTATCCCAGCCGACGAGGCCGCCGGTGAACACCATGCGACCGCTGGCGCTGACCCCGTTGACATAGCCGCGCGGCGCGGGCCAGCCCGAGGGCTGCAGAACCTGGTGGATGAGGCCGTTCTGTCGCGCGCCGCTCATGGCATCCCTCGCTCGTGGTAGGCGGTCGCCGCGGCGCGGAGGTCGTCAGGCAGCGGGATCACGCCGCCGCGGACGAGGTCGGTCGCGACGATGACCAGCGAGGCGGTCAGGATCTCGGCCCCGTCCCGCGTCGCGACGATGCGCAGCGGCAGCGACGTCGTGCCGATCCGCTCGACATGGACGGCATAGGCGATGCGGTCGCCCATCCGCGCCGGCTGGCGGAAATCGGCCGAGGCGTGGGCGTAGCCGACGCCGACCCGCCGCCGGGCGATGAGATCGGCATAGGCGATGCCGAGGCAGTCGGTGAACCAGTCCTCGGTGACGCCGTTGAGGATGTCGAAGTGAACGGCGAAGTAGACGATCCCAGCCGGGTCGCAGTGCGAGAAGCGGATCTTCACGGTGGTGGTCCAGAGCGGGTGGGTCATGGCCGTGCCCACGAGGTCGCGATGAAGCGACCCCCTCCCATCCTCCTCCTTTCAGGGGGAGGGGACAGGGCCGAATCGCTCAAGGCACGGCGTCGTTGTCGGTGTCGCTCAGCCGGTTCACTCCGCTTCCCCTCCCCCTGCAAGGGGGAGGCCGGGAGGGGGTCGTTTGCCCCAGGACGACACGTGGAAGGCGCCATCACCATCCCGCCTCCGAAAGCACCGCCCGGGCGATGATCAGCTTCTGGATCTCGGTCGCGCCCTCGTAGATGCGGAGCGCGCGGATGTCGCGGTAGAGTTCCTCGACCTTGATCCCGGCGGTGACGCCGCGCGCGCCGTGGAGCTGGACCGCGCGGTCGATCACCGCTTGCGCCCACTCCGTCGCCGCGAGCTTGGCCATCGCCGCCTCGCGCGTGATCCGCGGCGCGCCCGCGTCCCTGGTCCAGGCGGCACGGTAGACGAGGAGCGCGGCGGCGTCGATCTCGGTCGCCATGTCGGCGAGCGCGCCCTGCGTCATCTGGAGGTCGGCGAGCGTGCCGCCCAGCGTCTTCCGGCTCGTGACGTGGCGGATCGTCTCGTCGAGCGCCCGCCGGGCAAAGCCGAGGGCGGCGGCGCCCACGGTCGCGCGGAAGACGTCGAGCGTCGCCATCGCGACCTTGAAGCCCTCGCCCGGCCCGCCGATGCGGTTTGTCGCCGGCACCCGGCAGCCGTCGAAGACGAGGCGGGCGAGCGGGTGCGGGGCGATGGTGTCGATGCGCTCCGCCACCGTCAGGCCCGGCGTGCCGGCATCGACGACGAAGGCGGACAGGCCGCGGGCACCGGGGGCCTCGCCGGTGCGGGCGAAGACGACGGTCCAGTCGGCGATGCCGCCGTTCGAGATGTAGCTCTTCTCGCCGTCGAGGCGGAAGCCGTCGCTGTCGGCGGTTGCGGTCGTCGCCAGGGCCGCCACATCGGAGCCCGCTTCCGGCTCGGTGAGGGCGAAGGCGGGGATCGCCTTGCCGGCGGCGACGGCCGGCAGGCGCGCGGCCTTCTGGTCGGGCGTGCCGAAGAGCGATACCGGGCCGCTGCCGAGGCCCTGAAGGGCAAAGGCGAAGTCCGCGAGGCCGTCGTGCCAGGCCAGCGTCTCGCGGGCGAGACAGAGGGTGCGCACGTCGAAGCGCCCGTTGTCGGCCACTGCCGGGGCAAGGAGGCCCGCATCGCCCATGGCCGCGACCAGCCGGCGGCACGAGCCGTCGACGTCGTGATGGTCGACGAGGCCGCCGACCTGCGCACCGGCAAAGGCGGCGACCGTCTCGCGCCACACGGCATGGCCGGGCGCAAAGAACGGCCAGCGGAGGAAGGAGAGGTCAGGCATTGCGCGCCCCCGGATACACGCTTCGCGGCGAGGTCCGGAGCCCCCTCACCCTGTCCCTCTCCCCCAGGGGAGAGGGGACCAACCTGCCATGGCCCACCTGGCGTCCATGCGATGGCGCGAGGTCACCCCAACGTTCCCTCGCCCCGGAGGGGAGAGGGACAGGGTGAGAGGGGATAGGCATCTCCGCGATCTCCCGGCCATCAATTGCCCTCGAAGACCGGGCGGCGCTTCGCCGCGAAGGCGTCGTAGGCGCGGCGGAAGTCCTCGGTGGTCATGCACAGCGCCTGCGCCACCGCCTCGGCCTCGATCGCTTCGTTGACCCCCATCGCCCATTCCATCTCGAGCATGCGCTTGGTGAGGCCGTTGGCGAAGCCCGGCCCGGCGGCGAGCGATGCCGCCAGCGCCGCCGCCTCGGCGTCGAGCGCCTCGGGATCGACGAGGCGGTTGAGGAAGCCCCAGCGCTCGGCCTCCTCGCCGCCGAGGTTCCGCCCGGTGAGGAGCAGCTCCGCGGCGCGGCCCTGGCCGACGATGCGTGGCAGGATCGCGCAGGCCCCCATGTCGCAGCCGGCGAGGCCGACGCGGTTGAAGAGGAATGCGATCCTCGCCCGTGCCGTGCCGAGACGGAGGTCGGAGGCCATCGCGAGGATGGCGCCGGCCCCGGCGCAGACGCCGTCGATCGCGGCGACGATCGGCTGCGGGCAGGCCCGCATCGCCTTGACGAGGTTGCCGGTCATGGTGGTGAAGGCGAGCAGCCCCCTGGTGTCCTTCTCGAGGAGCGGGCCGATGATCTCGAAGACATCGCCGCCCGAGGAGAAGTTGCCACCGGCCCCGGTGACGACGAAGGCCTTCACCGCGTCGTCGGTTGCTGCCTGCTGGAACATGCCGACCAGCTCGGCATAGGACTCGAAGGTCAGCGGATTCTTCCGCTCCGGGCGGTTCAGCGTGACGGTGGCGACGCCGTCCGCGACCTCGAAGCCGAAGTGCCCGGCGCTGAACGTGGCGAGGCCGGCGGTCATGCGAAGCTGATCCGCCGCGCGGCCCGGCGGCGCTGCAGCCAGCCGGTGACCCGGCCGCGCATCCGGGCGAGGAAGCGGTCCCAGCCGGTCGGGTTGGAGATGATGTCGGTGCGGTAGAAGGACGGGCAGAG
>JAEZEN010000479.1 GCA_023433185.1 Pseudomonadota bacterium
GCCGGCGGACCATTTCCGGGGCGGGCCGCCTATCGCGTCCCGATCCCCGCGGGCCGCTTCGGAACGGCCTCGGGATCGATCTCGGTTCGCTTGTCGTCGGGATCGAGGCTGGTGATGTCGGCAAGCGGATCGACCGGCTTACCGTCGGCCCGCTCCTTGAGCCCCTTGTCGGCAAGCTCCCGCCTCCTGAGGAGCTCCTTGGCCTTTTCCTCGTCGCTGCGCATCGATTCGACCTCGCTGCTGAAGAAGGTGCGGTCGGAAGAGAAATGCCGGCGTCGAGGCGCGTCTCGACGCCGGCATCTTTTGTCGCGCCGTGCCGTGCGGCTATCCAACCGGACCGAAGCCCTGCCGGGCGTGCCGTCGGCAGCGCGCCAAAACCTCCCGGCCGGGCTACAGAATGCCGGTGACGAACAGCACGATCACCAGGACGAGCGGGACCCCGAGAAGCCAGAGAATGCCGCCTTTGAGCAGATCACCCATCTTCCTGTCTCCTTCGTTTGTGTCGGGACTGTAACCCCCGACCCGGCCTCCGGGTTCCGCGACATCGCCATCGGACATGGCGCCGTGGGATCACCGCGGCGTGCGGCAAGGCGACAAGAGAGGACGGTGCGAGTACCGTGGCACCCGGGTGGGCGGGCGGATTCCACCGGCGGGAGCGCCGCCTTGGCGGGGAGGGGTGGGGGGCGTTGCACCCGCGAAGCGCGGGCCTATTGCGCCCAGCGATCCATGTAGAAGGGGCTGACGAACTTCTTCGCCTTCTTCTTGCCCGGCCCGGTGGCGGCGGGTGCCGGCTTCACGGCGGCTGCCGTCGTGACCGGCGCCCGGTCGAGGATGATGACGCGGGTCTTCAGCAGGCCCTCACGCTGGACGAGCTTGAAGAGGGTCGCTGCATTCTGGGGGGACAGCCGCACGCAGCCATGCGACAGCGGCACGCCAAGGCGGCTGTTGCTGCCATGGATGGCGTGGCCCTGATGGGTGAAGAAGATCGAATGCGGCATGGGCGCGTCGTCCCACTCCGTCGACCGGTGGTCTTCCTCGAGCCGGAACGCCGTGTAGGAACCGCTCGGCGTGACGTAGCCCTTGGCGCCTGTTGCGACCGGCCAAGTATACAGGGTCTTCCCGCGGAGGCTGACATCCATGCGCTGCGTGCTCTTGTCCACGGTGATCGTCACCGCGGCCGAAGCCGGCATGGCCCACGCCGCCGCGACCACCGCCATCACTGCCGCAATCAGTCCGATACGCATCGAAACGCCCCATGCTGAGAGCCCACCTCGTGAAATCATAACGTCAAATCATGAAACACAAAGCTTCAATGCGCCGGCCGCCCGGCTCTCGCGCGATTGTGAGCGGGGGTCCGCCAGGCCGAAGTCACATCCTCCGGGTTCTGGTTCGCGCGCGAAGGCGCGGGGGCACCATCGAGGTCCGGTTGCTCGATTCCTACGCAGTCAGAGCCCCGATCGCCCCGGCGGAGTCACGCGATCCATGCTCGCCCCCCCCCCCGTGGCCGGCCTCAGGCTCAGGGCTCCGGCGGGTTCTTCCGTGCGCTGCGAAGGGAGGTTGGACTTTCGCCGAAGCAGGCTCGGAACTGGCGGGTGAAGTGCGAGATGTCGGAGAAGCCGCTGTCAAAGGCTACGTCGCTCACACGCAACTCGAAGTTCGCCGGGTCGAGGAGGAGGTGGCGGGCATGCCGGAGGCGCAGGCGCCGGAGCTCCTCCCCGAAACTGGTGCCCTGGGATTCGAACAGCGCCTGAAGGGAGCGCACCGAAACGCCCACATGGCCGGCACAGGCGGCGACGTCGTAGCCCGGATCGGTGAAGTGCGCCGCGAGGTGAGCCCGCGCCATGGCGAGGCGCCCGGCGCGGAGGCCTTCACCCGGCGATAGGCTGGCCGAAGACTCCGAGTTCGCAATCGCATGCAACGCGATCTCGGCAAGGTGGCGCCCGGCAAGCTCCGCGAAATGGGGTGTAGCGCCCGCGCCCAGGCGATTGAGCATTGACAGGTAGCCGCGGAGAAGATCGATCCCAGCCCGCGAGGGAGAAACGGCGCGGCCCGTGTGGTCCTCCAGACTGGTCGCACGGGCCTGCAGCAGCCCCGGCGGGACCCGGATGGTCAGAAATGCGCCACCGGAGGCCGTACCGAACCATCCGGTCCGGTCCGAGGCGAGCACGGTCGCTTGTCCTCGCACGAGCGAAAGGCTTCGATTCCATTGCTCCCCGGCGAACCGGCCGGCGAGGGGAAAGACGAAGCCGATCCGGCCATCGCCGTCTTGGATCAGTGGCCGGGTCCGCACGACCCGATAGGGCGTGCTCTGTATGACTGCGACCTTCACGTCGCCATAGGACCGGGCGCCCATCCGGAGGCGGAAAGGAGTCTCGGGAGTCCCGCGCGGCAGCTCGAGATCGACTTTGAGAGCCTTGAGCCCGTACTCCTCGCGAGTGACCCGAAACCGGTCCCCCGCGGCCGTGCTCGCGCTATCGAAGATGATCGGGAGATTCCCGAACATAGGTGCCGATCAAACTGGAGTGACCCGCCCCTCAATATCCGGCTCGCGTGAAACCGGCAAGGTCTGCGCTTCTCGACAAGTCCCCTTCGGCGTTTCCCGCCAAGACGAGAGCCCTGCACGTCGCATAGCATTCTGGGAGGGGAGCCTCCGTGGACGCACGTGATTTTGAACTGCCGATGGTGAGTTCGGGATACGACCCGATGGCCCGAGTGGCGGATAGTTCAGGAGGAGCGACAATGAGACTGGCTGCAGTCATGGGATGGATGATCCCACTCTCCGCGTCGATGTGCCTAGCATTGCCGACGTTTGCAGGTAGCACGCCCGAAATCGGCAGTCAGTCCGGACAAGTCTACAATCAAGAATGTGGCGGCGAGAGCCTGGTCATCGGTTTCGAATATACCAGCGGCAAGGCCCTGGACTCGGTGGGCGCCATTTGCGGCATTCGTCGAAAGGGGGACTGGACGGGCGAAATCGTCCACAAGGGCCGGGTCGGTGGCGGCGGTGGCTCCGGGCCTTTCACGGTCCTCTGCCCCCCGTTCAATGCCGTCGCCGGAATTGAAGTCTTCGTCGACAACCACGATTCCGTTCGGCATCTCGGCGTCGGCTGCTTCCCGGTGCCCGGTCCTCAGCTTACCTACCTCAACACCACCAACGAGGGGGGAGAGGACAACTACAGTGAGCACTCCGATTGCCCGCCATACCAGTTTGCGACCGGCATACACGGGCACTTCAACGCCCTGGTGAACAGCATGGGCCTGCATTGCATGGCGCCGGTGCTCAAGCAAGCGGAGCCACCGCCCACCGGCGGAGGTGATCCGGCGATCCCCCCGCAGTTGGAGGAGGCACTGCGGGTAACGGGGAAGACCCCTGAGCAGTGTGTCGCATCCAATGCCAAGTGTCTGGAACTCGTGGCAGGTCTTCACGGTGGCCCAGGCAATCCCGCCGCGCAAGCAGCGGCGGTGTCGAGATGTCAGCCGGTCCTCGCGCAGTGCATGGCCAACGCCGCCCTCGACGCCAGCAAGGCGATCGCTCCCGATGGCACCACCGTCTACAAGCGGCCAAATGGCGACGAGAGCGAAGCAAACGTCGCTGGCTACATTCCCCGCGGCGGGGAGGTCACGGTGGTCAAGTGCGAGAACGGCTTCTGCGAGATCAGTGCCCCAGTGGCCGGCTTCGTATGGGGCGAGGATATCGGACGATAGCGCGTTTTGCCTTCTGGTCATCCGGCAAGTGCTCCAGAGCCCGGTGCGGCGCCTGCGGGCTTCGTCGCGGCCCCGCCAGTGTCCGAGTCGCCGTTGGCCCTCCGGATCGGCTCGGCGCAGAGGTTCAGGAAGGGCCTCGGCTTCGAAGAGCGAGACTCTCACCACCACCCTCGCAGGTCGGATCGCACCGGACATCCTCTGTCGGGGCGGCCATCCGAGGGGGGGCGTGGTGCAGGCGACACCATGCCGTCGTTGCCCCGAGGGCACTTAAGGAGGAACTGCCATGCCTAAGCAAAGCACCAACGTCAGCGGCAATCCCAACGGGATCAACTTCACGGCGGCCGGACAGACCTGGGAGGTCCTGAAGGGCGTCAGCGTCACCGGGGCGGTCCAGGGAGTGAGAAGCGGATTCGCCGACAGCACGCTCAAGAACAACGGCGCGATATCCGGGGGCACGGGCGGTGTCTTCTTCGATGCCGTCGGGGTGGCCTCCAACTACGTCGTGAAGAACGGCAAGAAGGGCACCATCGAGGGCAACCACTTCGGGATCGGCCTGACCCGGTTCGACGGCTCTGCCCTGGTGGAAAACAAGGGAAGTGTCACGGGGATCACCTACGGCATCTATTTCTCTGATTATCTCGGTTCGGCCCGCCTGGTGAACCGTGGTGACGTGGAGGGCGCCGCATACGGTGTCATTGCCTCCGGTCCCAACACGAAGGTCGAAAACTTCGGCAGCATCAAGGGCTTCTACGGCGGCGTCCTGATTGCGCTGAGCGGCCCGCCGACGTCGAAGGCCTCGAT
>JAEZEN010000507.1 GCA_023433185.1 Pseudomonadota bacterium
GTCCGGGTCGGTCGGGTCGTCCACCCGTCCCATGACGTTGGCCGCCATCTCGAACAGCGAGTGGACGAAGCCGATCGGCTGGGTCCACGGCCGGCCGGTCTTATCGGTGAAGGCCGCCGCGAGCTCGGCCGAGGACTGGCCGGTAATCGACGACCTGAAGGGATGCGACGCCGACCACCACACCTCGGAGGAGAGGTTGTTGCCGGCCTCGCCCAGCGTCTCCACCGACTGCGGGAAGAGGATCGCCTTGGCGACCGTCGCTGCCTTCGGCCGGAAGCCCTGCTGGCGGGCCTGATTCCAGAAGGTGGTGAAGTCGGGCGGGATGACGACGCCGGTGACGATCTCGGCGTTGGCCGCCTTGAAGGCGTTGATCTGGGCGGTGAAGTCGTCGGTGAGATTCTGGTAGCGGCCGGGATCGACCAGCGTGAAGCCCGCCGCGGCGAGGCCTGGCCCGATGCCGTTGACCGGATCGCCCCAGGCATTGCCGTCGGCATCGTTGGGGAAGAGGCCGCCGACCTGCCCGTTGGTCTCGAGTTGCTGCCACATAGAGGTGTAGGTGGCGATGATGTCCTCGAGGCCCCAGAAGTAGTGGAAGGCGAAATCGAACGGCCGCCAGGATTCCGGATCGCCCGGGTTGCCCTGTTGGCCGATGAACCACGGCTGCCACGGCGCCATCGTCGAGATGCAGGGGATGCCCTCGGCCTCGCAGGTGGTGGCGACGGGGTTGGTGTTCTCCGGCGTCGAGGCGACCAGCATCAGGTCGATCTCGTCGGAGACGATCAGCTCCTTCGCGACTTCCGCCGCGCGGTTCGGGTTGGACTGGCTGTCCTTGACGAGGACCTCGAAGTTGCTGCCCGCCTCGGAGGCGAGGAACGTCTCGATGTTGAAGGCGTCGCTCTCGGCGAAGCCGGCGAGCGGCCCGGTCTGCGGCGACACGTAGCCGAGGCGGATCTTCGCGCCCTGGGCGATGGCCGGCATGGCGAGGCCGCCGGAGGCGAGCACGACGCCCGTGGCGGCGGTGGTCTTCAGAAACTTGCGTCTCGTGATCATCGTTTCCTCCCTTGTGTCCCTGTTTCAGCCCCCCGGGCGGCGTCCCTCCCACGCCGCCTGGAGGAGTTCACGGATCGAGGCCTCGTCGATCGGCCTCGGGTTCGAGTAGGCGTTCTTCACGGCGATCGCCGCAGCACGGTCGAGGTCTCCCTCGGCGATGCCGACGTCGCGAAGGCTGAGCGGCGACCCGACCGAGGCCGCGAAGTCCCACAGCCCGCCGGCCGCCGAGCCGCCGCCGAAAGCGTCCGCGACGGGAGCGAGCAGCTTGCGCACCGCCGCCTCGTTGTAGGCCGTCGTGTAGGGGAGCAGGATCGCGTGCGTCTCGGCATGCGGTGTATCGAACGAGCCGCCGAAGACATGCGCGAGCTTGTGGTGGAGCGCCATCGACACACTGCCGAGGGCCGTGGAGCAGCACCAGGCGGCGTAGAGCGCCCCGGCGCGCGCCGCCGTGTCGTGCGGCTCCCGCACCAGCACGGGGAGCGCATCGCGGAAGGCGACCAGGGCGTCGCCGCACATGAGCTCGATCACGGGGTTGCGGTCCGGCGCGTAGAACGCCTCCATGGCGTGGGCGATGGCGTTCATCGCCGAGGTGACGGTGAGCGCGACGGGCAGGCTCAGCGTCAGGTCGACGTCGTACACCACGGTCTCGGGCCGGATGTCGGGGGACCGGCGCGTCGTCTTCTCGCCGTCGGCGGTTTCGCCGAGGATGTCGGTCATCTCGGAGCCGGCATAGGTCGTGGGCACCACGACCTGGTCGGCGCCGGTTCGCACCGCGATCGCCTTGCCGAGACCGGTGGTCGATCCGCCGCCGAGGCTGACCACGGCCGTCGCGCCGCTCGACCGGTAGGCCGCGACCGCCTCCTCCGTGACCGCGACCGGCGTGTGCATGGCGGCCCCGGAGAAGATGCCGGCGGCGAGCGGGCCGAGGCTTGCGGCAAGCCGCTCGGCTTCCTCGCGCTGGTGGGCGGTCGAGAGCACCAGCGCCCGCGCGTGGCCGAGCCGGGCGACCTCGTCGCCGACCTGGGCGATCGTGCCGGAGCCGAAGACCACCCGCGTCGTCAGGCCGGGAAAGACGAACCGGTCCATCATCGCGGCGCCTCCATGCGCGGGGCACGGCCGCCGGCGAGGTCTTCGAGGATCGCGGCAAGCATCGCCACCTCGGGATCCGAGACCTCATGGCCGCGACCGGGAAACAGGTCGGCCCGAAGCCGGGCGCCCTGGCCGCCGAGGGACTGCGCCGCATCGGCGAAGGCCTCGACCGGAATCCATGGATCGGCATCGGCGCCGCTGAGATAGACCGGCAGCCCCGGCGCGAGCGCCCTGGGCCGGCCGTCGGCGGCGACGCCGACCCGGCATCCGGTGAGGGCGACGAGCACTTCCGGGGGCGGCAGCCCGGCGCAGGCATACTCGATGGCGAGGCAGGCGCCCTGGGAGAAACCGGCGAGCACCAGCGGCCGGCCGGGCAGTTCGCCCTGCGCCGCCGCGAGGGCGGCGGCAAGGTGGTCGATGGCGGCCGAAAGCTCGGCGCGGGCGACCGGGGTCAGCGGATCGACCGCCCGCGCGGCGTACCAGGCGCCGGTCGGGGCCCGCGGCAGGATGAAGGCGACGCCCGACGCGGCCAGTCGCGCCAGCACATGGGCCTCCATCTCCACCGGCGACAGGCCGCGGCCGTGAACGAAGACGCAGACCGCCTTCGCCTCCGCGGCGCGGGCACCGAGCCGGAGCGGGCCGCCGCCTGCATTCATCCGAAGTCCGCCTCCTCGAGGCCGGCGCGGAGTTCGTCCTCGCGGTCCTTGAACCACGGCGGAAAGACCAGCGTCCTGCCGATCTGGCCGGGCGGCTCGTCCTTCGCCCAGCCCTCCGGCGTCGTCCAGGCAATCTCGAACAGCGCGCCGCCGGGAGAGCGGACGTAGCAGGACTTGAAGTAGTTGCGGTCCTTCTGCTCCGAGATGTCGGTGAAGCCGAGGCCCTCGATGTGGGCACGGAGCGCCAGCTGGTTGTCCTCGTCGCCGGTGTTGAGCGCAAGGTGATGGATGGTGCCGCCGGCCAGCGTCCACGTGCCCTGCGGGCTGTCGCGGTCGAGGAGGACCTCGACGCGCTGGACGACGCCCGACGCATCGGGCACGCGGTAGACGAGGCCCTCTTCGGTGTCCGCTTCCTTGGCGAGGGGCAACGCGATGGTCAGGAAGTCGTCCATCGCGGTGCGGTCGGTCACCGCGACCGCGGCGCCGTAGATGCCCTTGATGCCGTGCTCGGGGCCGATGCCCTGGGATGCATTGGTGATCGGCGTGCGGCTGTCGCCGTCGCTTTCCACCAGTTCATGCGCGATGCCACAGGGATGGTTGAAGACGACGCGATCGGCGCCGAAGCGGGTGGTCCTTTCCGCCGCGATGCCGCGTCCGTTCAGCCGGTCCACCCAGAAGCCGGACGCGCCCTTGGGTATCGCCTGCAGGATGGCGCGCGACTGGTTGGTGCCGCGCCGGCCGTAGACGCCGGGCTTCCGGAACGGAAAGGTCG
>JAEZEN010000540.1 GCA_023433185.1 Pseudomonadota bacterium
GCTCGGGATGTGGCGGCGGCGACTCCTGGCGCGGTTGGGCGGCCGGCCCGCGGAGCGGTGGCGCATAGGGGCGCGGCTCGCGCTCGGGACGCCGCTTCTGCTGCTGTTCGGCCAGAACCACCCTGGCGGCCGCGGCCTCGGCCTCGTCGAAGGCCTGGCTGATGTCGACGGAGAATCCCTCGGGTCGCCGTGTTTCGGGCCGCGGGGCGGGCGGGCGCGATTCCGCGGCGCGAACCGGCTCCACGGGCGGCCTGGGTGGTGCGGGCTCAGGTTCGAGCGCGGGCGCAGGCGAAGCCGGCTCGGGCTCCGGCTGTGGCTCTTCCACCGGATCGGGGTCCGGCGCCGACCCTGCATCGGCGAGCGGTCCGCCGAGCGCGGCGAAGGACGCCTGCAGGTCGTTGAGCAGCTCGGCCTCGAGATCGCGCTCGATATCCGGTTCGGGCACGGGGTCGCCTCCGGGCGCGCGCCCACGACCGCCGGCCTCGGGAGCGCCCCGGCCCGTCACGATGCGCGCCAGTTCCGCCAGCGGATCCGCCTCGTCCATCGATTCGGGAGCCCTGCGTTCCCCCGGGGGTCGGACAGAGAGTTTCGGGTCGTAGCGGTCCGCCATAGTCTCGCTTCTATCAGCCGGGAAAACGACGCCCGGCGACCGTTCGGGCCACCGCCGTCAACGCATTTCCTCGGGTGCGCTCACTCCAAGAATAGCCAGCCCCGAGGACAACACCAGTTTTGTGGCATGAACGAGGGCAAGCCGCGCCAAGGTCGAATCTGAGTCCAAGGGATCAATGAAGCGCAATTGCGGCAACTCCTTGCCGCGGTTCCATTGTCCGTGGAAGTCGGCGGCCAGTTCATACAGGTAGAACGCCACCCGGTGCGGCTCATGGGCCGCCGCGGCCGCCTCGATAATCCGGGGATATTCAAGCAGCCGGCGAATCAGCGCGATCTCGCCCTCGTCTGCGAGACGGTCGAAGCTGGCGTCCCCGCGCCGCGACGGCGCGGTCAGGGCCGGAACCTCGGACTCCGCCTGGCGGAAGACCGAGCAGGCCCTGGCATGGGCGTACTGCACGTAGAACACCGGGTTCTCGCGCGACTGCTCGGTCACCTTCTGGAAATCGAAGTCCAGCGGCGCGTCGTTCTTCCGGAACACCATCATGAAGCGGATGGGGTCGGGACCGACCTCATCCACCACGTCACGAAGCGTAACGAACTCCCCGGAACGCTTCGACATCTTCACAGGCTCGCCGGCGCGCAGCAGCTTCACGAGCTGGACGATCTTCACGTCGAGTTCGGCGGTGCCACCGCTGATCGCCTTGACCGCGGCCTGCATGCGCTTGACGTAGCCGCCGTGATCGGCGCCGAGCACGTCGATCATCGTCCGGAAACCGCGCCGGAACTTCTCGTAGTGATAGGCGATGTCGGACGCGAAATAGGTGTAGCTGCCGTCCGATTTGACCAGCGGCCGGTCGACGTCGTCGCCGAAGGCGGTCGCCCGGAACAGCGTCTGCTCGCGGTCCTCCCACTCCTCCGGCAGTTGCCCCTTGGGCGGCTGGAGCCGGCCCTGGTAGACGAGGTCATCCGCCCGGAGGCTGTCGATCATCGCGGCGACAGCACTCGGATCACCCGACGTCAGGGAGCGCTCGGAGAAGAACACCTCATGCTCGATCGCGAGCGCCCCGAGGTCGCTCCGGATCATCTCCATCATCGCGGCCACGGCGGTGTCCCGGACGAGCGGCAGCCATTCCTCCTCCGGCATCGCGAGGAGCAGCGTCCCGTGCTCGACGGCGAGCGCCGCGCCCACCGGCTTCAGGTAGTCCCCGGGATAGAAGCCCTCCGGGATCGTGCCGATGTCCTCGCCGAGCGCCTCGCGGTAGCGCAGGAACGCCGAGCGGGCGAGCACGTCAACCTGGGCGCCGGCATCGTTGATGTAGTACTCGCGGGTCACGTCATGGCCGGCAAAGGCCAGCAGGTTGGCGAGCGCGTCGCCGAAGACGGCACCGCGGCAGTGCCCGACATGCATCGGACCGGTCGGGTTGGCCGACACGTATTCGACGTTGACCTTGACACCCGCCCCCGCGCCGGAGCGGCCGAAGCGGTCGCCGGCGGCGATCAGCGCGCCGAGCGCCGAGCGGAGATAGGCCGGGGCGAGCCGGATGTTGACGAAGCCCGGCCCGGCCACCTCGGCCGTCGCCACATCGGGATCGCGCGCGAGCCGCACGGCGATGCGGGTCGCGAGATCGCGCGGCTTCAGGCCGAGCGGCTTCGACAGCACCATCGCGGCATTGGAGGCGAGATCGCCATGGGCGGGGTCGCGGGGCGGCTCGACGATGGCGCGGCCGAGGTCGAGGGCCACGCCCGCCTCCGCCGCGATCGCGCGCACGATCCCGTCGATCCGATCCGTGAAGTCCTGGAAGATGTTCATGCTGCGCCGCCGTTCAGAGCGCCGCCTACCGCAAATCGCCGGGTCGGTCAAACCCGTGACGGCCTCGCCTACTCCGCGAGGACGATCGTTTCGCCGACGCGGGGAACCCGCGTCGCGAGCCCGCGGTCGCCGGCGGCAAGAAACCGCGCCCTCTGCTCTACCGGCGCCTCCTCGCCGAGGGGAAACGTGCCCCAATGCACGCCGATGGCGGTCCGCGCCCCGAGAGTTCTGGCAATGGCGGCGGCTTCCTCGGGCGTGACGTGGTAGGGCGCCTGGAGCCGTCGCGGGGCGTAAGCACCGATCGGCACCAGCGCGAAGTCGACCGGGCCGGCGCGCTGACGCATCTCCGCGAAGATCGGGCCGAAGCCGGTATCCCCGGCGAAGTAAAGCGAATGGCTCCCGTGCCGGACGATCCAGCCGGCCCAGTGGGCGGAGTCGCGCGGCTCCGGCGGCCGCCGCATACCATGGATGGCGGGAACCGCCTCGAATCTCAGGCCCAGCAGGGTCGCGCGTTCGTACCAGCCCAGTTCGAACAGGTTCCGCAGGTGGATCGGGGCGAGCAGGCGGGCGTTTCCCGGCGGGACCAGGACCACGACACCCGGGTTGCGGACCGCCAGCCTCCGGATGGTCCGGAGGTCGAGATGATCGTAGTCGCCATGCGAGATCAGGATCACGTCGATCGGCGGAAGGTCGTCCAGCGCCGGAACCGGCGGCGCCAGCCGCGCCATGGTCAACGGCGGCACGCCGATCGTCGGCATCAGGACGGGATCGGTGAGGATCCATTTGCCCCCGATCCGGACGAGCGCGGTGGAATGGCCGATCCATGTGACCGCGACGGTCGATTCTTCCGCCGCCCTGAGACCATCGCGCGCCGCATCGGCCGGGAGCACGTGATCCCCGGGAAGCCGGCCCGCCTCGGGAAACATGCCGAGTTGCATCCGCACAAGAAGGCGCCGCCACTCGGCCGGGGTTGCGGCGGGCGCCGGGACGATCCCGGCATTCTCGTAGCGGACGGTGCCGCCCGCCTGTCCGTCGGGCGAGAGGCAACCGGCAGCGAGCCCGGCGGCGAGCAGCGGGGAAAGGAGACGGCGCGCCCTCACCCCTCCCGCCTGCCGAGAAGGCGCCCGAACTCCGACGCTGCGTAGCGATCCGTCATCCCGGCGAGGAAGTCGCAGACGCGTCGGGCCCGCGCCGCCAGGTCCTCCCCGGACACCGGCCGCCAGCCCGGCGGTAGGGCGTGGCGGTCGGCGAGGTAGCGCCGGAAGAGTGCCCGGACCATCGCCTCGGCATCGTGCATCACCGCCATCACCCCGGGATTGCGGTAGACGGCGGTGGTGAGGACGGCCTTGATCGCGCGGTCGGCCTCGGCCATCGCCGGCGAGAAGGCGAGCAACGGCGCGTCCGCCCGCCGGATGTCGTCGGCCGAGTCCGGCGTCCTGGCCGCAAGCCGGTCACGCGCCGTCGCCACAACGTCGTCGACCATCGCCGTGACCAGGCGCCGGGTCAGTTCATGGGCCGTCCTGGTCTCGTCGAGGCCGGGATACTCGCGGCGGATATCGCTGATGATTCCATCAACTAGCGGAACTTCCTCGAGTCTTGCCCAAGGCAGGAGGCCGGCGCGCAACCCGTCGTCGATGTCGTGCGCGTCATAGGCGATGTCGTCGGCGATGGCCGCCGCCTGTGCCTCCGGCCCGGCGAAGGTCGAGAGCCACAGGTCGGCCGGATAGTCCGCGATCACCGGCGGGAGGCCTGCGGCTGCGTGGCGGCCGACGGGGCGGCCGTCGCGGTCGGTCATCGGGCCGTTGTGCTTGGCGAGCCCCTCGATGGTTTCCCAGGTCAGGTTGAGGCCGTCGAAGCGCGGGTAGCGCCGTTCCAGCAGCGTCACCGCCCTGACCGACTGGGCATTGTGGTCGAATCCGCCGTATTCCGCCATTTCCGCATCGAGCGCGCGCTCGCCCGCATGGCCGAAGGGGGGATGACCCAGATCGTGAGCGAGGGCCAGCGCCTCGGCGAGATCCTCGTCCAGGTGCAGTGTCCGGGCGATCGCCCGCGCGATCTGCGAGACCTCGAGCGTGTGGGTGAGGCGCGTCCGGTAGTGGTCCCCCTCGTCGACCAGGAAGACCTGCGTCTTCTCGCGGAGGCGCCGGAAGGCGGTCGAATGCAGGACCCGGTCGCGGTCGCGCTGGAACGGGGTCCGCGTCGGGCTTGGCGGCTCGTCGACCAGCCGGCCGCGGCTTTTCCGTGGATCGGAGGCATATGGCGCCCGCTGTGCGTTGCCATCGCCCCACCCGTCACCATTTGGCACGCGTACACTTCCCGCAGGAATTGACTTCGACCCCTGCAATTCATAACTATCGCTCAACGGGAAACACAAGCGATGACAGACGCTTCGACCCTGAATGTCAGCCTTTCCGAGCGGGCCGCCCGGCGGATCGCCTCGATCCTCGCCAGGGAGCCCGAGGGGACCGCGCTGCGCGTGAGCGTATCCGGCGGCGGTTGTTCGGGCTTCCAGTACGGCTTCGACCTCGATCGCGACCGCACCGACGAAGACCTCGTGGTCGAGCGGAGCGGCGCCGTCGTGCTGATCGATTCGGTGTCCCTGCCCTTTGTCGAGGGCTCCGAAATCGACTTCGTCGACGACCTGATCGGCCAGTCGTTCCAGGTCAGGAACCCCAACGCGACCGCATCCTGCGGATGCGGAACGAGTTTCTCGATCTGAGGTTTCCGTCATGCCGGCGACCAGGCGCCAGTCAGGGAAGCAGCCCGCCAAGGCGCCGAAGTCCCTGCCTGCCGCGAAACCGTCGCCTCGCAAGGCTTCGGCGAAGCCTCCCGAACTCAACGGGAAGTCGGCCTCCCCCGCTACGAAAGCGACGAAGCCGGCGGCGAAGGCCACGGTTCGCCAACCCGCGGCCAAGGCCAAGGGGACCGCACCGGCCGCTGCCTCGAAGGCGGCGCCGGTCAAAGCGACACGGACCGCCCCGGCCACCGGAGGCAGGAAAGCCCCTCCGCCCGCGCCCGGCGCAAAGTCCAAGGCTGCGGCGATCCGGAGTTCGATCGAGGTCGACTTCGCCGTCGGCAAGCTCCACCAGGTCGCGCTTCTCGCCACCGACCTCGATCGCTCGATCGCCTTCTACCGGGACGTCCTCGGCCTCGCCTACATGGACCGCTACGACCCGCCCGGTCTCGCCTTCTTCAATCTTGGCGGCGGCACGCGCCTGATCCTCTCGGCGACCTCCTCGAAGGCCACGCTCTACTTCCGCGTCGATGACATCGACTCGGCGGTTGCCGCGCTCGCCGCCCGCGGTGTCTTCTTCCTGCACAAGCCGACGATGATCCACCGCGATGACAAGGGCCGGCTCGGCAAGAAGGGCGTCGAGGAGTGGATGGCCTTCTTCAAGGATCCCAGCGAAAACGTCCTCGCGCTCGTCGCGCAACGGTAACATTCCCAAGACTACGTCCTCACGCGCGGCGCGCGGCGGCAGCATCGCCCCAGGTCCGTGGCGCCGATCGACTTGAGCGTCTCGTCGGACACCTCCGCATGGGCGGCACCAAGTCCGCCGCGGAAGCTGTTGTTGTAAGCCTCCAGCCCCCGCACGCTCGATTCCCGTGCCGCCTTCTACTACGGCTACACCCTCGATTCCCCGGGCATGATCATGCGCATCCCCGGCATCGGCTCGCAGTACTTGATGAGCTTCCTCGACGCCGACGGCACACCATTCGATGGCGCGAGAACCTACAAGGTCACGCCTCCCAAGGACGTTCCGGCAGAGGCCTTCTGGTCGCTGACGCTCTACGACAACCAGACCCGCTCGATGCTGCAGACGCCGCAGAGGTTCCCCCGCGCCGGCAGCCAGAGCTTTCCGACACCGGCGGCCGAGGCGGATGCCGACGGCAGCACCACGGTCTATTTCAGCCCGGAGAAGCCGGATGGCATCGCCGACGGCAACTGAATCCAGACCGACCCGGAGAAGGGCTGGTTCACCCTGCTTCGGATCTATGGCCCGAAGCCGAGCTTCTTCGACAAGTCCTGGCGGATCGGCGAGATCGAACCGGTCGAATAGGTCGCCTGCGGCACGACATGCCCGGCCGCGCGCGTCGCGGCCGGGTCACCCCTTGAGCTTCTCGAGCGGCAGCGCCTGCTCGACGTCGAAGTAGCCCTTCCACGGGTCGCTTCGCTGCTTCTTCAGCATCGCCGCCGCGGTCTCGACCGAAGCGGGGCGCGCATCCGCGAGCCTCGCGAGCTGCGCCCAGGAGACCGGCCAGGCGACCGGCGCCCCGCGCCGGGCCCGCGTCGAGAAGGGGCAGATGGCGGTCGCGCCGCGGCCATTGCGAAGGTAGTCGATGAAGATGCGGCCGGTGCGCTTCGCCTTGCTGGCGACCGCGAGAAACCGCTTCGGCTCCTCCGCCGCCATGGTGCGGGCGATCGCCTCGCAGAATGCCTTGACGTCCTCCCAGCCGTATTTCGGGGTGAGCGGGGCGACGACGTGGATGCCCTTGCCGCCGGTCACCATTGGGAACGTCGCGAGGCCGATCGCCTTCAGCCGGTCACGCATGTCCCGGGCAGCGTCGCGAACCGCCCCGAATCCGATGTCCTCGTCCGGGTCGAGGTCGAAGACGATCCGGTCCGGCTTCTCCAGCGTCACGTTGTGGGCCCCCCAGACGTGCAGTTCCAGCGCCCCCATCTGCGCGCAGGCGATCAGCCCGCGAATGTCCTCGATGTAGAGATAGGTGCCCTTGCCCTCCTTCTCCTTGATGCGGATCGGCTTGAAGGCGTCCGGGAACCCCGGCGAGGCGTGCTTCTGGAAGAAGCAGTCGCCGTCGACGCCATCGGGACAGCGGACCAGGCTGAGGGGGCGGTCGGCGACATGGGGCAGGATGCGGTCCGCGACCGCGACGTAGTACGCGGCAAGCCGGCGCTTGGTGATCCCGTCGGCCGGGAAGATCACCTTGTCGGGATGCGTCAGCCGTACGCCCTCGACCTCGATCGCCTTGTCGTGCTTCGACGAGTCGATCTGGATGATGTCGGCGGGTCTGCGCATCGGTTTCGCCTCCTTTGCGACGGGGCGCCCTCGCTTCGCCTCGTCGACGACCTGCCGGGCGGGCTTGTCCCTCCGCAGGCCCTTGTACGATCCCTGGCGCACATAGCCCTCGCCGGTGAAGCCGCGGGACGCAATCTCGGCAACGAGATCGGGCTTCACGAAATGCGCGTTGCGCCGGACATCGGCGGGAACGTCGTCGGCCGGCGGCGACTTGACCGCCCGCTTCTCCAGTTCCGGCCAGAGCTCGTCGAGCTCCCGTTCGCCGAAGCCGCTCCCGACCCGGCCGCGATAGCTGAGCCGGTCGCCTTCCCGGGCTGCGAGCAGGATCGACGAGAACGGCCGGCCCGCGACATCGGACGGCTTCCAGCCGATGATCACGAATTCCTGCCCGAAGCCGCACTTGGCCTTCAGCCAGTCCCGGCTCCGGTCCGAGCGATAGGGCGACTCCCCGCGCTTGGAGATGATGCCTTCGAGGTTGATCGCGCAGACGTGCTGGAGCATCGCCGCCCCATTGCCCACGAGGTGGTCGGAGTAGAACAGCGGCCCCGTGCGGGGCTGGTCGGCAAGAAGGGCCGCGAGCCTCGCTTTCCGCTCGAGGAGCGGCCGCTTCCTGAGATCCTCGCCGTCGAGGAACAGGAGGTCGAAGAGGTAGTAGCCGATTCCCCTGCCCTTCCCCTCGGCCATGCGGTCCTGGAGGGCCCCGAAATCGGTGCGGCCGTCCTTGTCGGCGACCGCGACCTCGCCGTCGAGGAGTGCGGATGACACCGGCAGGTCGATCAGGGGCCGGATGAGCGGGGCGAACTTCTCGGTCCAGTCGAGACCACGCCGCGTGTTGATGCGGACCGTGCCGCCGCCGATGGCGGCGATCATCCGGTAGCCGTCATACTTGATCTCGTGGACCCAGTCGTCGCCCTCGGGCGGCGCGTCGACCAGCGTCGCCAGCGCCGGGGCGACGAACCTCGGCGGATGCCCGGTCGCCGCCTTCCGGGACTTCCCCGGGTCGGCGCCTTCCTTCCTGATGCTGGCGCCGCTCTTCAGCCATTCGACGTTGCCGGCGGCGATCTCGTCCATAGTCCGGCCGGAGCGCACACTGGTCAGGACCCGCTCGGTGATCGGCTTCGTCTCCTCGGTGGCGTAGGCGTCGCGCTCCTTGATCAGGAGCCAGTTCTCGCGCTTCGATCGCTCGCCCGGCTTCCGGCGCATTCGGACCAGCACCCACTTGCCGTGCAGGCGCTCGCCGTGGAGGATGAACTTGAGGTCGCCCTTCTCGAGGCCGGCCTCCGGCTCGCCGACGGGCTCCCAGGTGCCCTCATCCCACAGCATCACCGTGCCGCCGCCATACTCGCCCTTCGGGATCGTGCCCTCGAAGTCGCCGTAGTCGAGAGGATGGTCCTCGGTGCGGACCGCAAGGCGTTTGTCGGCGGGATCGAGACTCGGGCCGTTCGGCACGGCCCAGGACAGGAGCACACCGTCATACTCGAGGCGGAAATCGAAATGGAGGCGGGTGGCGGCGTGGCGCTGGATCAGGTAGCGGAAGCCGCCGGACCTCCGCCGGCCGGCGGTGCCGCTCGGCTCGGCCGTCCTGCTGAAGTCGCGCTTCGCCTGGTACTCGGAAAGCCGATCCTTCGCCACTAGCCGCCTCGCCCCATCGAATGCCGGGCCGGAACAGGGCCCGCTTGCGGCTCCTGAGCATGCGTCCTCTCAGGTATGCCACGCCCCTGCATCATCTTACGGCAGCGCAAATCCCGTTCGTCGGCGCTGCGTTCCGCGATGCGGGTCAGGCCGCGCGCTTGCGCTTCGCGGGCGCCTTCTTCTCGCTCTCCTTGGCGGCGGCGGATGCACCCTTCTTCGCCGGCGGCTTCTTGGCGCTCGCCGCGGCCTTCTTCGCGGTCGTCGTCTCCTTGCCGCCGATGCTCTTCTTGAGCGCTTCCATGAGGTTGATCACCTTGGCGCCGATCTGCGGCTCCTCGATCGCCTCGAGCGGACGATCCTCGATCTTGGCGTCGATGAGTTCGCGCAGCGCCGCCTCGTAAGGATCGCTGAAGGCCTTCGGATCGAACGGCTTGGACTTGCGCGTGATCAGTTCCTCGGCAAGCGACAGCAGTTCCTTGTCGGGCTTGGAGTCCGGCACCTCGGCATAGAAGGCGTCCGGCCGC
The DNA here is from genome assembly GCA_023433185.1 of Pseudomonadota bacterium. The sequence goes on from JAEZEN010000540.1 coordinate 9,615, forward strand.
TGCACCTCGTCGGCGTAGCGCAGGGTCTCGATCATCAGGCCCTTGTGGTAGGGCTTGAGTGCGACGAGGCTCGAATGGCCGCGCGCCACGATGTGGCCGATGCCGATCTTGCCGGTCTGGCGGAGGGCGTCGCGGAGCACGACATAGGCCTCGGCCGACGACTCGTCGTCCTCGGGGGAGACGAAATAGGGCTTCTCGAAATAGAGGGCGTCGACCTCCTCGGCGTCGACGAACTGGATCAGGTCGATGGTCCGCTTCGCATCGAGCTTGATGTCCTCGATCTCGTCGTCGCCGAGCAGGACGTACTTGCCCTTCTCGACCTCGTAGCCCTTGACGATGTCCTTCGGGTCGACCGCGCCGACTCCCGGCACGACCTTCTCGTAACGGACCCGCTTCCCGGTGGGCTTGTGGATCTGGTTGAAGCTGATCTTCGCGGCCGACTTCGTCGCCGAGAAGACCTGGACCGGAATGGACACCAGGGCCAGCCTGATCTGTCCCTGCCAATACGCGCGCGCCGGCATTGCTCTTCCCTCGTACAACTCGTGGAACGCGGACGCTGCCCGCCGGTTCCCGCGGCTACAATACGCCCGACATACCTGATGGACAAACAACGATTTGTCAGGACGATTCGGTCCCTATGTGCTCCGCCGGCCCAATTGCGATGCACAACCGGCTTGCCTCCCGTTTGCCGTGAGCCTACTCAGGCGCACTTGTGCCGGGGCGCTGTCGCGTCCGGTGCCGAACAAGGCGGAGAACCGCGATGCCACCTGCGCACCGGCGCAAGGACGGGACGAAGAAGAAGCGGAATCGGGTGCTGCCTCAAGGCCATCCCGACCGCCCCAAGGTGTTCTGCATCGGTTTCCACAAGACCGGCACCACATCCCTCAAGATGGCCCTGACCGAGCTCGGCTACCGCGTCACGGGGCCCTTCGGACGTCGCGACCGCAATATCGGCGAAACCGTCGAGGACCAGGCCCGCGAGATCGCCGCCCGGTTCGATGCCTTCCAGGACAATCCCTGGCCGATCATCTACCGCTTCCTCGACCGCGAGTATCCGGGATCGAAGTTCATCCTGACGATGCGGCCGACCGAGAAATGGATCGGCAGCGTCGTCGACCATTTCGGCAAGAGCGCGCCGCCGATGCGCGAGTGGATCTACGGTCCCGGCATGGGCAACCCGACGGGCAACGAGGCAGTCTACATCGAGCGCTACGAGCGACATAATCGCGAGGTGCTCGACTATTTCAAGGACCGGCCGCAGGACTTCATCGTCTTCGACATATCGGCCGGCGACGGCTGGGAGAAAATCTGCGCCTTCCTCGGCCATCCCGTCCCCGCGACGCCGTTCCCGTGGAAGAACTCGAAGGCGATGCGCGAGCAGCGGGCAGCCAAGCACAGTGCCCGTGGGAATCCTCGCAAGGCACGGAAGAAGAAGCTGAAAGCGACCGGCTGACCGCGCCCGCCCGGCGAGCCGGCGGCGGTACGGCGTATTTTTCGCAGCTTTACCGAAAATTCAGCGCTTGCGGAACACATATAGAACACGTATGTCGTGTTCGTGATTTGTACCGGATTCGACCATCCCGGTCAGGGAGACCGCAAGATGCTGACGCGGAAGCAACATGAACTCCTGATGTTCATCAACGAGCGCCTCCGGGAGGCGGGCGTGCCCCCCTCCTTCGACGAGATGAAGGACGCGCTCGACCTCCGCTCCAAGTCGGGGATCCACCGTCTGATCAAGGCGCTCGAGGAACGCGGCTTCATCCGGCGGCTGCCCAATCGGGCGCGGGCGATCGAGGTGGTCCGCCTGCCGGAGTCCACGAGCCCCGTCGTGCCCCGCCCCCGCGGCTTCTCGCCGAGTGTCATCGAGGGAAGCCTGGGCCGTGCACGCCCGGTCGCGACCGGCGACGGCACCTACGAGCCGGTCATGGTGCCCGTCATGGGCCGCATCGCCGCCGGCGTGCCGATCGAGGCCATCCAGGTCCACAGTCATTCGATCGTCGTCCCGCCCGACATGCTGTCGCCGGGCGAGCACTTCGCGCTCGAGATCCGCGGCGACTCGATGATCGACGCCGGCATCTTCGAAGGTGACACGGTGGTCGTCCGGCGGACCGACACCGCGGACACCGGCGACATCGTCGTCGCTCTCGTCGACGACGAGGAGGCCACGCTGAAGCGCCTTCGCAAGAAAGGCGCCTCGATCGCCCTCGAGGCGGCGAACACCGCCTACGAGACGCGGATCTTCGGCCCCGACCGGGTGAAGATCCAGGGCCGGCTGGTCGGTCTGCTCCGGCGCTTCTGAACCGGCGGCATGAAGGGTCGCCGGGCGCCGTCCGGCGG
>JAEZEN010000560.1 GCA_023433185.1 Pseudomonadota bacterium
GCGCGAGGTCGACGCCCATCTCGAGGTACCAGGCGACAAGGTCGGCGGCGGCGGCGCGGGCGTCGGGAAGGGCGGGGGCCGAGGGACTCATGCCGCCGTTCTAGCAGATCGCCCGGCGCCGGTAAGCCGTACGGATGCGGGGAAGGCCCGGCGGAGGGGAAGCCGCCGGGCCTTCGCGGGTGCCGCGTCGCGCGAGGGAGGGGGGCGCTAGGCGGCCTTGTTGATGGCGGTGACGGCGAGGTTGGTGAGCTTGAAGTTCGCCGCCTTCTCCTCGTCCAGGATGCCGGAGAGCAGATCGTGCGCCTCGTCGTGGCCGAGCACCTTCGCCCATTCACGGAGCGAGCCGTAGCGGGCGATCTCGTAGTGCTCGACCGCCTGGGCGGCGGCGAGGACGGCAGCATTGAGCGCCACCGCGCCGTCGGCTTCCTCGACGATGCCCTCGGATTCCTTGATCAGGCCCTCGATCGCGTCGCACTTCTCGCCGGCGGCCTTCTCGCCGATCGACTTGAACACCTGCTCGAGGGTCTTGACCTGGCCCTTGGTCTCCTCGAGGTGCTCCTCGATGGCGGCCTTGAGCGCCTTGTTCGAAACGGCCGTGGCCATCTTGGGCAAGGCCTTGGTGAGCGCCTTCTCGGCGTAGTAGACGTCCTTGAGGGTGTGCTTGAACGCGTCTTCGAGGGTCTTCACGGGGATGGTCTCCGGCGGGGTGAGTCGGGCCAAGGAACGCCGGGTTCGGCGGAAGGTTCCCGTGCCGTTCCTCCTGCCGCAATCTGGCGTAGCGCCCCGCTAGACGCCTCCGGCGCCGCGGCTTGCCGAAAATGTCGGCATTTCGTACTTGGCTGGGCCGCACCCATACCTACATGGGTGGACCCGCCCCAGGCGTGCCATCAAGGATTGCGCCCCCCATGCCCGCCGTCATCTCCGTCGCCAGTCTCTCGAAGACCTACGATTCGGGACTTTCCGCCCTCAAGGACATCGACCTCGAGATTCGCGAGGGTGAGATCTTCGCCCTTCTCGGCCCCAACGGCGCCGGCAAGACGACGCTGATCTCGACCATCTGCGGCATCGTCACGCCGACGTCGGGCACGGTCACGGCCGGCGGCCACGACATCGTCACCGACTTCCGCGCCGCGCGCTCGCTGATCGGACTGGTGCCGCAGGAGCTGACCATCGCGCCCTTCGAGAGCGTGTGGAACACCGTCCGCTTCAGCCGCGGCCTGTTCAACCGCCCGAAAGACAACGCCTATCTCGAGAAGGTGCTCCGCGACCTGTCGCTGTGGGACAAGAAGGATTCGCAGATCAACCACCTGTCGGGCGGCATGAAGCGGCGGGTGATGATCGCCAAGGCGCTCGCCCACGAGCCGCGCATCCTGTTCCTCGACGAGCCGACGGCGGGCGTCGATGTCGAGTTGCGCCGCGACATGTGGGAGGTGGTCCGCACGCTCCGCGAGTCCGGCGTGACCATCATCCTCACCACCCACTATATCGAGGAGGCGCAGATGATGGCCGACCGCATCGGCGTCATCAACAAGGGCCAGATCACCCTCGTCGAGGAGAAGGCCGACCTGATGCGGAAGCTCGGCCGGAAGGAGCTGCGGGTCCAGCTCCAGGAGCCGCTGGCGGCGCTCCCCGAATCGCTTGCCCGCCACGGCCTCGCGCTCGCCGACGAGGGCCGGGCGCTGGTCTATGCCTACGACACCCAGGGCGAGCGGACCGGCATCACCGCGCTCCTCGCCGACCTCGCCGCAGCCGGCATCCGCTTCCGCGACCTCGCGACCTCCGAGACCTCGCTCGAGGAGATCTTCGTCAACCTGGTGAGGAACGGGCAATGAACCTCCGCGCGATCTGGACCATCTACTATTTCGAGATGGCGCGTGCCTGGCGCACGCTGATGCAGAGCGTCGCCTCGCCGGTGCTGTCGACCTCGCTCTATTTCGTCGTCTTCGGCGCGGCGATCGGCTCCCGCATCCCCGAGATCGAGGGCATCACCTACGGCGCCTTCCTGGTGCCGGGGCTGATCATGCTGACGCTCCTCACCCAGAGCACGTCGAACGCCTCCTTCGGCATCTATTTCCCGAAGTTCATGGGCACGATCTACGAGGTGCTGTCGGCGCCGGTGTCCTATCTCGAGATCGTCATCGGCTACGTCGGGGCGGCGGCCACCAAGTCGATCATCCTCGCCGCCATCATCCTCCTGACCGCGACCTTCTTCGTCGAGGTGCGCATAGAGCACCCCTTCGTCATGGTCCTGTTCCTGGTGCTGACGGCGCTGACCTTTTCCCTCCTCGGCTTCATCATCGGCATCTGGGCCAAGGGCTTCGAGCAGCTGCAGGTCGTGCCGCTCCTCATCATAACCCCGCTCGCCTTCCTCGGCGGCACCTTCTACTCGATCAACATGCTGCCGCCGTTCTGGCAGACGGCGACGCTGTTCAACCCGGTCGTCTACCTCGTCTCGGGCTTCCGCTGGAGCTTCTACGGCATCTCGGACGTGAACGTCTGGGTCAGCCTCGCCGCGACGCTCGTCTTCCTCGTCGTCTGCATCGCCATCGTCGCCTGGATCTTCCGGACGGGGTACAGGCTGAAGAGCTGAGGGCTGTGTGTGGCTGTCCTGGCAGGCAGCCGCAGCGAATGTCGGAGTCGGACCACTAGGAGCCTTTTGTCGACGAGTTGCCGAAGGCTCGCGGGAGCGCACACGACGATGCCTCGATAGTCGGTCCTGATGTGCCCTTTCGCCGCCAGCCTCCGAAGAATCGTGCCTGTGGCGTTGCGGGAGAGGTTGGTCGCCTCGGCAAGCTCGGTCTGGGTAACCTCGATGCGGACCTGCTCCGGTTGGTCCGGGTAGAGTCCGCGCAGTCCGGCGAAGCGCAGGATGGTGGCCGCGAGCCGGCGATCTGACTGGCGGATCAGCAGATCGGACGCGATCATTGCGCTGATGTCGCCGTACTCGGCGAGGAGGCGCGTGAAACAGCGCCACCAGCTTGTTGTCTCGTCCAGCATTGGAAGAATGCTGGCCTTCGGGATCACCGCGATCCAAAGGTCTGTCCGGGCCTCGACCGTCACGACGCGCGGCCGCTCCAGCAGAAGCGGACCGTAGCCCATCCACAGCACCGCATGAGCCATGTGCATCACCGGCGTTGCGGCATTGCCGAGGGCCGAGGTCACGGTGACGGTGCCCGCCGCAAGTCCGATGAAGTCGCTCCTCTCTTCGCCGCCCAACGTGACGATGGCGCCGCGCTCGATGAAGCGCCAGCGGGCCGCCGACAGGAACCGCTTCCGGAACTCGGGCGGCGTACCGGCAAGCCAGCCCCGCGATGCGAGGATCGATAGTCCTTCCTCCCGTTCCACGGCGCGTGGCCCTCGTTTTCGAACAGGAATAAATGTTTGGGCCACTGCACAAAATTGGTCAATTCGGAAAGGGGCCCCGTGGGATTCTTGCACCCAAAGCGGGGTTCGCATCGCCGTCTGCTGGCAGGCCTCCAAGCGACCCGCTCTGGGACATTCGAGTTCAGAGCCACCAAGGACGCGACGAACGCGACCGGGACTGGGAGTGAACAGATGACGACCAGACGAGAGCTGCTCACAGCGATCCCGGCGATCGGGACCGCGTTCGCCGTCGGCGGCATGATGCTGGGCGAGGGCGCCGCGGAAGCGCAGGAGGCGCCTCCGCCGCTCGCCAGTCATTTCCATCCCAAGGGCAAGGCGCCTTCGGCACATACCGTGCGGGTGCTGGAGGAGGCGCGCGCCGCGCTGCCCTTCGCCGACGAGAGCGACTTCAAGGAATGGGAACGCGGCTTCATCGCCGCCCCGCCCCAGATGCAGATCATGGCCGATGCCGGCAATGTCGCGGTCGACATGGCGGCGTTCCAGTTCCTCGATCAGGAGACGCCGTTCGACAGCGTCCACCCCTCGCTGCAGCGCATCGCGAGGCTCAACAACAATTTCGGCCTCTACGAGGTCGCACCCGGAGTCTACCAGACGCGCGGCATGGACCTCGCCAACATGACCTTCGTGCGGGGGCGGACGGGATGGATCGTCGTCGATCCGATCACCACCACCGAGACGGCGCGCGCCTCGTGGGAGCTTCTGCAGGCGCATGTGGGCGAGGGACTGCCGGTCTCGGCGGTGATCTACACCCATACCCATATCGATCACTGGGGCGGTGTGCGCGGGATCCCGCTCGACGCCGGCGACGTCGCGGCGGGCCGGGTGCCGATCATTGCCCCCGAGGGCTTCCTCGACTTCGCCGTCTCCGAGAACGTCTATGCCGGCAACGCGATGGGCCGGCGGCTGTTCTACCAGTATGGCTCGCTTCTTCCGCCCGGCCCGCATGGCTTCGTCGGGGTCGGCCCCGCGGCGCTGACGCCCGCCGGGGCGACCGGCCTGATCGCCCCCACGCTCCTGATCTCGGACAAGTTCGAGGAGGCGGAAGTCGACGGCATCCGTATCGTCTTCCAGAACGCGCCGAACACCGAGGCGCCGCGCACGATGAACGTCTTCTTCCCCGATCTGAAGGTGCTGTTCGTCGCCGACATGATGTTCGCCACGCTGCACAACCTCTACACGCTCAGGGGCGCTCAGGTGCGCGACGGGCTCGCGTGGTCGAAGTCGCTGAACGAGACGCTGCAACGCTTCGGCCCCGGGACCGAGGTGATGTGCGCCGGGCACAACTGGCCGCGCTTCGGCCGCGAGCGGGTGGCCGAGGTGATCCGGGCGCACCGCGACATCTATGCCAATCTCAACAATCAGGTGCTGCACCACGCCAACCAGGGCGTGACGATCAACCAGATCCACAATGTCTACAGGCTGCCGCAGTCGCTCGAGGACAAGTGGTTCGTCCGCGGCTATCACGGCCACGTCACGCACAACGCCCGCGCCGTGGTGCAGCGCTTTCTCGGCTTCTGGGATGCGAACCCGGCGAACCTCGTGCCGCTCTCGCCCGAGGATTCGGCGCCGCTCTATGTCGAGATGATGGGCGGGGCGGACGGGATCCTCTCGCGCGGGCAGGAGCTCTTCAACGCGGGCGACTACCTGCTGGCGATGGAGATCGTGAACAAGCTGGTCCTCGCCGAGCCGGAGAACCAGGCGGGCAAGGAACTGCTCGCGGACATCTTCGAACAGCTCGGCTACCAGTCCGAATGCGGCGGGCACCGCAACTCGTATCTCGCCGCGGCCTACGAGCTGCGCTCCGGCATCCCGGAGGGGGCGGTGGTCGGCGCGAGCGCCGACGTGGTCCGCGCCATGTCGACCGAGCTGTTCCTGAACTTCCTCGGCATCAAGATGGACAGCAGCCGGGCCGAGGGCCTGAGCTTCACCATGAACCTCGTCACGCCTGATACCGGAGAGACCTTCCTGGTGGAGCTCTCGAACGCCACGCTCAACAACCTCGCCGGATACCGCTCGGACGAAGCCGACCTGACGCTCACGATCGATCGTGCGGATCTGGAGCGGGTCATGGCCGGCGAGGCGACGCTGGACGCGCTTCTCGCGGATGGCACGGCGCGGGCGGAGGGCGACGTCGGCGTCCTTGGTCAG
>JAEZEN010000036.1 GCA_023433185.1 Pseudomonadota bacterium
CGCCATGACAGTCCATGCCGCCGTCGACCGAAAGGCGACCGAGCGCGGGTTCCAGGCCTGGCTGCAGAAGGACATCTGGCCGGAGGCCCGGGCCGCGGGCGTCTCCCGGCAGACCTTCGACGCCGCCCTCAAGGGCGTCACGCTCGACTGGGACCTGCCGGAGCTGGCCCCGCCGGGCGCGCCGCCGCCCCCCCATACCAAGGAAGTGCAAGCCGAATTTCGCAGCCCCGCCGCCTATTTCGACGAGAAGAACCTCAGCGCCCAGGTTGCGACCGGGCGCCAGCTGATCGCGAAATATGACCGGCAGCTCGCCGCCATCGAGGCGCGCTACGGCGTGCCGCGAGGCATCCTCATGGCGATCTGGGCCCGCGAATCAAGCTTCGGCCGCGCCGCGATTCCCCATGCCGCGATCCGCACGCTCGCCACGCAGGCCTACATGAGCCGGCGGAAGGATTTCTTCCGGCCGGAACTGATCGCCGCGCTGCAGATCGTGCAATCGGGCGAGGCGTCCCTCGCGCAGATGAAGAGTTCCTGGGCCGGGGCGCTGGGCCAGCCCCAGTTCCTGCCCTCCTACTACCTGAAATACGCCGCCGACGGCGATGGCGACGGCCGGCGGGACATCTGGTCCTCGCCGCCGGATGTCCTCGCCTCGATCGCCAACTTCCTGCGCAACGAGGGCTGGGATCCCGAGCGGAGCTGGGGAATCGAGGTCCGCGTGCCCGATGCGGTCGCCTGCCACTTCGAAGGCCCAGAGCAGGGTCGGGGCATGGCGGAATGGCAGACCGCCGGCGTGCGCCGGGTCGACGGCCGCGACCTGCCCCGCTTCGAGCAGAACCGCACCGCGTTCCTCCTGATGCCGGCCGGCCGCCACGGGCCGGCCTTCATCGTCAGCGGCAACTTCTACGTCCTCAAGCAATACAACTTCTCCGACCTCTACGCCCTCTATGTCGGCCACCTGTCGGACCGCTTTGCGGACAACCGCGGCTTCTCGGCCGGCTGGGGCAAGGTCGGCGGCTTCAGCCGGGCCGACGTCGCTCGCATGCAGGCGCAGTTCGAGGCCCAGGGCCACGACGTGGGCGGCACCGACGGCCTGGTCGGCTTCAAGACCCGCGTCGCCGTCGGCCGCTGGCAGCAGAGCCGCGGCGAGCGCCCCACCTGCATGCCGGACGCGGCAATGGTGAGATCGATCCACTGACGGGGTCTCGGTCACCTAAGGCGTCACCGGATAGGGAATCGCATAGACCGCACCGGCGGCGTCGGGCGCGGCGAAGGCGGCCGGCGCCGTGACGTAGAGGACGCTTTCGTCGGCATTGAGCGCCGACGACGTGACGTAGTCGAGCGGGACCGGCACGGTTGCCAGCAGCGCGCCCGCCCTGTCGACCACGAACAGCCGGCCGGCGCCATATTCGGCGATGATGACGTTGCCGGCTCGGTCGGCGGCAAGCCCGTCCGGGCCGACTTCCCAGCCCCGGTCGGGATCGGCACCCGCGAGATCGTCGAGGGCGACGAAGACGCGCCGGTTCGCGAGCGTGCCGTCCGGGGCGACATCGAAGGCGAGCACGCGGCGCGCGAGATGCTCTGAGGCGTAGAGGATGCGCCGGTCGGGCGACAGCGCCACGCCATTGGCATAGTGCATCTGCTCGGCGACCCGCGTCAGCGTGCCGTCGGCCGCCAGGTGGAGGATCGCGCCCGTCGCCCGCGCACCGGGAGCGAAGACGCCCGAGGATGAGAAATAGACCCCGCCCGCGCCGTCGCTTGTCGCGGCATTGGGGGCGACGAAGGGCTGGTCATCGCGGTCGCGGGCGATGACCTCGACAAGCGCGCCGTCGCGGGTGATGCGGGCCACCACCCCCTCGAGGTGGCAGAGGACGGCGAGACCGTCACCGGCAGGAACGACCGAGGTCGGCCCGCAGCCGTCCCGCGACCAGAGCGGCGCGTTGGCCGCGCCGTCGAATCGCATGACGCGGTCATTGCCCATCTCGGCATAGTGGAGGACGCCATCGACCACCGAGGGTCCCTCCGGGTAGGCGGAGGCCGGGTTGACGACGCTCAGTCCGGACGATGCGGCCGCGGCCGGAAGTGTCGCGAGGACCAGCGCGACGAACGCGACGCGACGCATCGCTATCGCGGCCCGCCGGGCGGCACTTCGGTCCGGACCGAGGCCGCGATCGCGCGAATTTCGGCCGCGACCGAGGGATGCGACATCGCCAGGCTGTCGACATCGCCGATCTCGACGTCCTCGGCCGGCACCACCCCGGGCCACTCGGTGCTGCCGCCCAGGAACCAGGAGCCATCGCCGAGGAGGCGCGCGGTGTGGAACGTATCGCCGGGAATGTGGAGCTGGACGCGCTGCCCGCCGCGAATGTCCGGACCCACGACGACCCTCTCCGCGGACCCATCCGCGTGGAGGAGCAGGACCTCGAGCGGATCGCCGAGATAGTAGTGGTAGAGCTGTCCGTTGCGGATGCGGTGGGCCCGAACCGGCGCGGTCGGCGTCACCAGGAAATAGAGCGCGGACCCCAGCGGGCGGCCGTCCGCGAAAGGGGCCGGCAGGCCGCCGGGCGCGATATCGAGCGGGCTCGTGAAGGTGACCCGGACATAGCCGCAGGTCGCATTCGGCTGGAGGTCGAGGAGCCGGACGATGTCCTCGGCAGCGAGGGGCGCCTCACCTGCCGCCGTCGATGCCATCGCACTTATCCCGGCCGCGAGACCTGCTCCCGCCGCGAGCCCGGCGCCGAGAACGCGCCGTCGCGGGATGCCTTCACCCGTTTCGCCCATCGTCGTCCCTCCCGTCCGGTCACGCGCGCCGGCAGCAGCCGGATTATGGACCGCCGACACGATCCGGGAAACTCGGGAATGTCGCCCTGCCCCTTGTCTTCCGCGCCCCAATCGGGCCATTGAACCCCGACGAGCCGGAAGGGCGGTACGCAGAGTCGCCCCTGGTCCGTATCGCGACCCACGGGGAACAAGGACGGCCATGCACATTCTCATCATCGGGGCCGCCGGCATGATCGGCGTCAAGCTGACCAACCGGCTCATCAAGGACCAGGGCCTTGCCGGGAAGCCGATCGACGCGGTGACGCTGGTCGACGTCGTGGAGCCGGCCAAGCCCGCGGGCGCACCCTTCGCGGTGACGACCAAGGCCGCCGACCTCTCCGTCCCCGAAACGGCCGCGGACCTCGTCGCCGGCCGTCCCGACGTGATCTTCCACCTCGCCGCCATCGTCTCGGGCGAGGCGGAGGCCGACTTCGAGAAGGGCTACCGGATCAACCTCGACGGCACGCGCTACCTCTTTGAGGCGATCCGCAAGGTCGGCGCCGGCTACAAGCCCCGCGTGGTCTTCACCTCGTCGATCGCGGTCTTCGGCGCGCCCTTCCCGGACGCGATCCCCGACGAGTTCCACCACACGCCGCTCACCTCCTACGGCGCGCAGAAGGCGATCGACGAACTGCTGCTCGCCGACTACACCCGCCGCGGATTCATGGATGGGATCGGCATCCGGCTCCCCACGATCTGCGTGCGGCCGGGCAAGCCGAACAAGGCCGCCTCCGGCTTCTTCTCCGGCATCATCCGCGAGCCGCTGGCCGGCCAGGAAGCCATCCTGCCGGTCGGCGAGGATGTCCGTCACTGGCACGCCAGCCCGCGCTCGGCGGTCAACTTCCTCGTCCACGCGGCGGAGATCGACGGGGCCGAGGTCGGGCCGCGCCGCAACCTCTCCATGCCGGGCGTCTCGGTGACGGTCGGCGAGCAGATCGCGGCGCTGCGCAAGGTCGCCGGCGACGACGTCGCCAAGCGCATCCGCTACGAGCCCGACCCTGTGATCGTCGGGATCGTCGCCGGCTGGCCGCGCAATTTCGCGCCGGTCCGCGCCCCGGCGCTCGGCTTCAAGGCGGAGCAGAGCTTCGAGGAGATCATCCGCATCCACATCGAGGACGAACTCGGCGGCACCTGGGTCAAGTAACCCGATGGAGGCGCGGCGCGTCGTTCCGGTACTCCGCATCTTCTGCGAGGAGAAGGCGCGGGAATTCTACTACGGCTATCTCGGCTTCACGGTCGATTTCGAGCATCGCTTCGAGGACGGCGCGCCCCTCTACCTGCAGGTCTCGCGCGGCGGCATGGCGCTGCATCTCAGCGAGCACCACGGCGACGGTACGCCGGGCTCGGTCGTCTTCGTCGACATGACCGGGCTCGACGCCTTCCATGCCGAGCTCGCGGGGCGCGGCTATCGCTTTCTTCGCCCGGGGATCGAGGCGATGCCCTGGGGCACCCGGGAGATGCAGGTCACCGACCCTTTCGGCAACCGCATCCGCTTCAGCGAGGCGGCGGACTGACGTCCCGGACCGGGCGCCCTTGCCGGGCCGCATTCGGGCGATATGTTCCCGTTCTGCAGATCGAGGGGCGGCTGTTCTTTCACCGGAAGGATGAAACCGCATGACATTCCTCGTTCGCGCGGCGCTGGTCGCGGCGCTCGTCATACCCGCGGCTGCCGGCGCCGCCGAACGCGACCTTCGCTCGGGGAATCCGGTCTTCGACCGCGCCGTCGAGATTGTGACCGCCAACTTCTACCGCCCGGCCGAGCTCGACCGCTTCCGCGATGCGGTGGCGCTGACCCTCGACAGCCTGCCCGACCTCGCCGAGGCCGAGGAGGGCCTCGTCGACGATGCGATCGACTTCGTCCTCGCCAGCCTCGAGACCTCCCATACGGCGCGCTATCCCGTCGGCAGCGTCGAGTACTACGAGCTGCTGGACGTTTTCCGCTTCGGCCTCCGCGACGCGGTGCGCCGCCTCTACCCGCCGGATGGCGCCATCACCTATGACGGCATCGGCATCGCGACGCGGGAGATCGACGGCGCGACCTTCGTCACGGACGTCTACGACGGCGGCCCGGCCGACACGGCCGGCATCCTCGCCGGCGACGAGATCCTCTGGGCCGACGGCAAGCCCTTCCTCGGGGCCGAGAGCTTCCGGGGCCGCAAAGCGGCGCCGGCGATCCTGACGCTGCGCCGCGAGGCCGGGACCGACCCGATCACCCTCACGGTGCCGGTCGAGAGTCTGAAGCCGTCGCAGTCTCTGGTCGAGGCCACCGCGGCAAGCGCCGAAGTCGTCGAGCGCGACGGCTACCGCATCGGCTATCTCCGGATCTGGGCCTACACCGACAATGCCATGAAGGGCACGATCGAGACCGCGATCACCGGCCCGCTCGCGGACGCCGACGCCCTCGTGCTCGACCTGCGCGGGCGATGGGGCGGCGCGCCTGCGACGGCGGCCGACACCTTCGTCGGCGGCGCCCCGGACATGGTGATGACCGACCGCCGCGGCCGCGACAACGTCGTCCATGCCCGGTGGCGGAAGCCGATGGTGGCGATCATCGACGAGGGTTCGCGGAGCGGCATGGAGATCTTCGCCCATGCGCTGAAGGCCGACGGCATCCCGCTGATCGGCACGGCGACCGCCGGCGACGTGGTCGGCGGGCGCGGCTACATGCTGCCCGACGACAGCCTCCTGATCGTGGCCGTGGTCGACGTGACGGTCGACGGCGCCCGCCTCGAGGGCGCCGGCGTCGCTCCCGACGTGGCGGTCCCCTTCGACATCCGCTATGCCGCCGGCCGCGACCCGCAGCGCGAGGCAGCGATGGAGACGATCGTCGGAATCCTCTCCAACGAAGGCACGGTCGTGCAGTAGGCTGCGGACAGGCGATTCGACCGCCGCTTTCCTGTGCAGGAGGGGCAGCCTAGTCTGGGCATCCTCGGGCGTGTGCCGGATGCCCATCGCGTCCGGCGACCGGCGTTTGCCCAATCCGGTGGCACGCCTCTTGCGATACTCCCGGGGTGGCGTTCCGGGTGCCGGGCGATTTCGGATTTTGCAGCGGCTGGGGCGCGATCCCACGCCGCCTCAGGCACGAAAAGGCGGGAGATATGGACATGAGCAAGCGCAAGGGCATGGCGGCAGCGGTCGCCGCCGGCTTCATGATGGCGACCTTCGGCGGGCAGGCCTTCGCCCTCGACGAGATCGTCTTCGGCACCAACTGGGTGCCCGAGGCCGAGCATGGCGGCTTCTACCAGGCGGTCGCCGACGGCACCTACGAGAAGTACGGCCTCAAGGTCGAGATCATCCCCAAGGCCGACCGCGCCATGCTGCTCGGCGGCAGGATCACCTTCTACATGGAGGGCAACCTCCTCGGCACCTTCGACGCGGTCCAGAACGACATCCCGATCACCGCGGTGGCGGCGATGTTCCAGAAGGATCCGCAGATCTTCATGACCCACCCCGACGCCGGCGTGACGAGCTTCGCCGGCCTCGCCGAGGTGCCGACGATCTTCATCGGCGACGACCTCTTCGCCACCGGCTGGCAATGGATGAAGGCGGCCTATCCCGGATTCACGGACGAGCAGCGGAAGCCCTATCCCTACAGCCTCGCCGGCTTCCTCGCCGACCCGATGAGCGCCAACCAGGGCTACCTGACATCGGAACCCTACGCCGTCGAGCAGGAGGCGGGCTTCACGCCGGACGTCTTCCTGATGGCCGACGCCGGCTACACGACGTATTCGACGATGATCGCCGGCATGACCGACTACATCGAGGCCAATCCCGACATCACCCGGCGTTTCGTCGAGGCCTCGATCGTCGGCTGGTACAACTACCTCTACGGCGACAGCACGCCCGCCAACGACCTGATCAAGTCGGAGAACCCCGACATGACCGACGGCCAGATCGCCTATACGACGGCCAAGATGAAGGAATACGGCCTGCTCGAGTCCGGCGAAGCCCTGGAGCACGGCATCGGCTGCATGACCGACGAGCACGTCATCGCGTTCTACGACAAGATGGTGGAGGCCGGCGTGGTCCAGGCCGGGCTCGATCTTTCCGGCGCCTACACGACCGAGTATGTGTGCAAGGGCACCGGGATGGAGCTCAAGACGGACTGAACCGGCCCGGCACCCGACCTCGGGCGGCGCCATCGCCGCCCGACCTTACTGCCAGAGGACGACAGGACAGCGTGCCCGCACCCGATACGAGTCCGAGCCCGGCCGGCATCCAGCCCGGCCGTCCCGGCGCCAGCGGTCGCCCGCTGGTTTCGCTGAAGGGCATCTCGAAGACCTTCTCGAACGGCACCGTGGCGATCCGCGACCTCGATCTCGATGTCGCTGAAGGCCAGTTCGTGAGCCTCTTGGGCCCGTCCGGCTGCGGCAAGTCGACGGTGCTCCGCATCATCGCCGGCCTCGGCGACCCTACCGCCGGGACGGTCGACTGGCCCAGCGCCGACCACGATATCGCCGGGCGGCCGGAGCGCGAGATCGGCTTCGTGTTCCAGGAGCCGACGCTGATGCCGTGGGCGACGGCGTTCAACAACGTCTGGCTGCCGCTCCGGCTGCGGGGCGTGTCGAAGGCCGCCGCGCAGGACCGCGTGCGGGAAGCGCTCGCCATGGTCGGCCTCGAGAAGTTCGCCGGCGCCTATCCCCGCGAACTGTCCGGCGGCATGAAGATGCGGGTGTCGATCGCCCGCGCCCTGATCACCCGGCCGAAGCTGCTCCTCATGGACGAGCCCTTCGCCGCCCTCGACGAGATCACCCGCTTCAAGCTCAACGACGACCTCCTGCACCTCTGGCAGACCTTCGGCTGGACCGTGGTCTTCGTCACCCATTCGGTGTTCGAGTCGGTCTACCTGTCGAACCGCATCGTGGTGATGGCGGCGCGGCCGGGACGCGTCCATGCCGACATCGCGGTCGACGCTCCCTATCCGCGCGACGAGGATTTCCGGACTTCGGCGGCCTATAACGCATATTGTCGGATGACCTCCGACGCGCTCCATGAAGCGATCCTTTCGACGATGGCCGAACTATGACCGCGCTCGAAGCCGAGCGTCAGGCCGGGCACAAGACGGCGCCGGAGGACGAGGTTCCGGCAGCGCCGCGGGCCGGCCCCGGCGAGCGCGCGCTCCGTATCGTGATTCCCTTCGCGATGCTGGCCCTCGTCATCGTCGGCTGGCAGGCCTACGTGTCGATCGCGGAGGTGCCCCACTATGTCCTGCCGAGCCCGGTCCGGATCGCGCAGGCGCTCGCGACCGACTGGGAAATCCTCGGCCGCGCCCTCCTGATCACGCTCCGCATCACGTTCCTCGCCCTGATCCTCGCGCTGGTCGGCGGCGTGCTGCTCTCGATCATCCTGGTGCAGTCGCGCTGGGTCGAACTCGCCTTCTTCCCCTACGCGGTGATCCTCCAGGTGACGCCGATCGTCGCGATCGCGCCGCTGATCCTGATCTACACCGAGACCACCCAGCAGGCGCTCCTCATCTGCGCTTTTCTCGTCGCCTTCTTCCCGGTCCTCGCCAACACCACGCAGGGCCTCAAGTCGACCGACCACAACCTCCTCAACCTCTTCGAACTCTACCGCGCCAGCCGCTGGCAGACGCTCCTCTATCTAAAGATCCCGAACGCCCTGCCCTTCTTCCTGGCCGGGCTCCGCATCGCCGGCGGCCTGGCGCTGATCGCGGCGGTCGTGGCGGAGTTCGCCGCCGGCACGGCGGGCGGCAATGCCGGGCTCGCCTTCCGGCTCCTCGAATCGCAGTTCCGGCTCAACATCCCGCGGCTCTTCGCGGCGCTGGTGCTGCTGTCCTTCACCGGAGTCCTGATCTACGCCGCCACCAGCCTCATCTCGCACCTCCTGCTCCGCAAGTGGCACGAGAGCGCGATCCGCCGGGAGAACTGACATGAGCGAGCGCGGCTTCGCTGCCGTCCCCGATGCACCCCGCTACGTCGTCGCCGACGCGACGGTGCCCGGCATTCTCCTCGATGCCCCCGACATCGAGCCGGATGCCGAGGGCCTCGCCCGCGTCGACATCGCCGTCGCCGACGGGCGGGTCGCGAGCATCGCGCCGGCCGGCATGTTCGGCGGCGACGCGCCGCGCCTCGACATGCGCCGCGGCATGGTGTGGCCGACCTTCGTCGACATGCACACCCATCTCGACAAGGGGCACATCTGGCCGCGCCGGCCCAATCCGGACGGCACCTTCATGGGGGCGCTCGACGCGGTCGCCGCCGACCGGTCGGCGAACTGGAGTGCGGAGGACGTCCTGCGCCGGATGGACTTCGCCCTGCGCGCCGCCTACGCCCACGGTACGTCCCTGATCCGCACCCATCTCGATTCGGTTGCGCAGCAATAC
>JAEZEN010000097.1 GCA_023433185.1 Pseudomonadota bacterium
CGTCGGAACCGAGAACGTCTCGGCCCAGGCGCAGCCGGTGGCATAGGCCTCGGCCGGGACCGGCTGCTCGCGCCCGGCGATCCCGGCCTTCCGCCAGACGACCTCGCGGGTCGCGCCGATGCGGGCGACCTCGACCGAGAAGGTCGCGGCCCGGGACGAGCAATGGAAAACGACGGCTTCGCCGGCGCGGACGCTCTGTTCGCCGGCGTAGCCTTCGACCACGAGGGGCAAGGTGTTGTATTCGATCATCCCCCGCGTCCTCCGACCTGTCCGCCGCGCCTCAGGCCGCCGCCTCGTCGGCCTTACCGCGGCCGGCGATGTCGAACTTCTGGGCGTCGACCGCCTCGGCGCCGCGGAGTTCCGCCTCGTCGAGCGACATCCCGCCAAGCACGACCCGTGCCGCGACGCCGATGTCGTGGATCATGTCCTCGATCTTCCTGTCATCGTGCCGCGGGTTGGTGGCGATCATCACCGTGCGGTTGAGGATCTCGAGCGAACCGGCGCACATGTCCTTCGAGTACGTCTTCCGGCACTCGGCGTTCTGCGGCATGAGGTAGGGGTTCATCGCCGGATGCGCGGCGCCGGCACCGATCAGCACCTGGTCCCACTCGGTGTAGGTGTGCCGCCCGGTCTTGCCGGCGACGACGCTCGGGAAGATCTCCGCGAAGCGCTTCGCTGCATCGGCCGAGGGCAGGTTGTACATGACCTGGGTGGCGCAGTCGTCGTCGGGGCTGTTCATCGGCGCCGGCTTCATGCCGAGATTGTCGAGCGAGGCCGTGCCGGCGAGGATCCGCTTCTTCTCGGCGCGCATCCTGCCGATCATGTCGTCGAGCCGGTCGAGCTGGACGTTCAGCATCGCGCCCATGATCTCGGTGGCGCGGGCGCCGTTGCCGGCGAACGGCTTCTCGTCCTGGTCGCGGCCGCTCCAGTAGAAGTGGCAGGGGTCGATCGCCCCCTGGACCCGCTTGTGCAGGCGCTCGTCATTGACCGCGACACCGCCGCCTTCCCCGGAGGTCATGTTCTTGTAGTAGTTGAAGCTGAACGCGCCGATGTGGCCGATCGATCCGAACTTCCTCCCCTTGTAGCCGCCGCCGACGCCCTGGCAGGCGTCCTCGATGACGATCAGGTTGCGCCGACCGGCGATGTCCATGATCGCATCCATGTCGGCGGCCGCGCCCCACATGTGCACCGGGACCACGGCGCGGGTACGCGGACCGATCGCCGCCTCGATGGCCTTCGGCGAGATGGTGATCGACTCGTCGATGTCGACGATGACGGGGATGGCACCCACCGCGAGGACGGAGGTCGCGGTCGCCATGTAGGTGTGGGCCGGGATCAGGACCTCGTCCCCCGGCCCGAGGCCGACGGCGATCATCGCGGCGGCCAGCGCATTCGAGCCGCTGGCAGCAAGCGCGAAATGCTTCACGCCGAGGTACTCGGCATAGCGCGCCTCGAAGCGGTCGCACTCGCCGCCGATGCCGTAGCGGAAAAGGGTCCCGTCCCGGAGAACCTTGGTGACTGCTGCGATCTCTTCTTCGCCGACGATGTACATGGACGCTCCTTCTTCGAAACTGCTTCTTGTCTGCGTTGGTGCTCAGCGCGCCCCAGCGCGCAGCGCGTCGCGGAGGGGGCGCATGCCGACGAGCTCGATGCCGAACTCCTCGATCCATTCCTTTATCCGGCCGGTGCGGAAAAGGGCATATTCCTCGGTGCGAATGTGCGCCCCCTCGGGATTGACGGCCTCGAAGTCACCGGGCCGGTTGAAGTGCATGGACAGGAAGGTGAGGCCGGGCTCGATGGCCGCGAAGATGGCACGATAGGCGGTCTCGGCGTCGGTCTTGCGGGCCCAGGGCGTCTCGTGGACGACGTCGAAGACCGGCTCGCCGGCCTCCCGGGCGCGGGCGACCTCGGCATCGTAGGGCGCCGGATCGAGCGGCCCGGCATAACTCGCCGGATTGTACCCCGACAAGTCCCTTACCAGCAGCATCGGCACCCGGTACTCGGCCGCGAGCTTCCGTGAAATCGCGACGAATTCCGGCATCTGCGCCGTGCCCATGTGGGCGTCGAAATGGGTGGGATCGATCCCGGCGGCGAGGGCTACCTCGATCTGCGCCCGGAGTTCGGCCTCGACCGCCTCGGGCGCCGCCTTGCGGGCGCGGGGCACGTCGGGCCAGAAGTAGCCCTGGTCGTCGGTGAGGCCGGCCGAGCGCGGCGGTGCCGTCAGCGGCCGCCAGCGATAGGGCACCTGCTCGCTGGTCAGCGTCAGGTGGACGCCGACGTCGAGCGTCGGGTCGGCGACGGCGATCGCTGCCGCCTCGGGGAACCATGGACACGGCACCATGACCGAGCCCGAACTGCAGGTCCCGAGTGCCGACAACTCGACGAAGGCCGTGTTGGCGCCGTGGGACATGCCGACGTCATCCTCGTGGATGACCACCCGCTTGGCATTGCCGTTCTTGCTCACTTCACAGCACTCCCTCTTCCATGGCGTGCCGCGCCGTCATGCGACGCGCGCGACAAGGTCGGTCAGGTCGTCGATCTCGATCTCGTCCCGGCGGAAGTGCGCCGCGACACGGCCCTGGGCGAGGACCGTGAGATCGTCGGCGACCGACAGGGCATGACGGAAATTGTGGGTGATCAGGATCACGGCCTGGCCCTCCTCGCGGGCGTGGGCGATGTGGTCGAGGACGCGCCCCGCCTGGCGGACGGCGAGCGCCGAGG
>JAEZEN010000101.1 GCA_023433185.1 Pseudomonadota bacterium
GGCTCGAAGCGGGTGAAGGTGAAGGCCTCGACATATTCCTCGAGCGGCACGCCGTACTGGAGGCCGAGCGAGATGGCGATGGCGAAGTTGTTCATCATCGCCCGGAAGGCCGCGCCCTCCTTGTGCATGTCGATGAAGATCTCGCCGATCCGGCCGTCGTCGTATTCGCCGGTGCGCAGATAGACCTTGTGGCCGCCGACGATCGCCTTCTGGGTGTAGCCCTTCCGGCGGTTCGGCATCTTCTCCCGCTCGCGGACGGCGCGCTCGACGATCCGCTCGACGATCCGCTCGGCCACCGCCTCGGCCCGCGCCGCGGCGGGCTTCGCGACGATCTCGGCGACCGCGTCCTCGGCGTCGTCCTCGTCGTCGGCGAGCAGCTGCGAATTGAGCGGCTGCGACAGCTTCGAGCCGTCGCGGTAGAGGGCGTTGGCCTTGAGCGCCAGCCGCCACGACAGCATGTAGGCGTTCTTGCAGTCCTCGACCGTGGCGTCGTTCGGCATGTTGATGGTCTTGGAGATGGCCCCCGAGATGAACGGCTGGGCCGCCGCCATCATGCGGATGTGGCTCTCGACCGAGAGGTAGCGCTTGCCGATCCGGCCGCAGGGATTGGCGCAGTCGAACACCGCGAGATGCTCCGGCTTGAGGCCGGGCGCGCCCTCCAGCGTCATCGTCCCGCAGCAGTGGTTGTTGGCCGCCTCGATGTCCTTCTTCGAGAAGCCGAGCTTGCCGAGGAGGTCGAAGGCCGGGTCGTTCATCTCGGCCGCGGTGATGCCGAGGGAGGCGAGGAAATCCTCGCCGAGGCTGAAGCGGTTGAAGGCGAACTTGATGTCGAAAGCGGAGCCGAGGCCGGCCTCGAGCGCGGCGAGCTTCTCGTCGGTGAAGCCCTTCGCCTTCAGCGTCTCGTGGTTGATGCCCGGCGCGTCTCGGAGCGTGCCGCGGCCGACCGCATAGTCGACGATGCCCTTTGCCGTCGCCTCGTCGTAGCCGAGCACACGCAGCGCCTCCGGCACGGCGCGGTTGATGATCTTGAAGTAGCCGCCGCCGGCGAGCTTCTTGAACTTGACCAGCGCGAAGTCGGGCTCGATCCCGGTGGTGTCGCAATCCATGATGAGGCCGATCGTGCCGGTCGGCGCGATCACCGTCGCCTGGGCATTGCGGAAGCCGTGGATCTCGCCGAGCGCGACCGCCCGGTTCCACGCCGCGCGGGCATGCTCGACCAGCTTCGGGTCGGGCGAGGACGCGGCGTCGAGCGGCACCGGCGCGACGTGCAGCCCGTCATAGCCGTCGGGGCTGCCATAGGCGGCGCGGCGGTGGTTGCGGATCACCCGCAGCATGTCCTTGCGGTTCTTCGCGAAGCCGGGGAAGGGGCCGAGCTCGCCAGCCATCTCCGCCGAGGTCGCGTAGGACACGCCGGTCATCAGCGCCGTGATGGCGCCGGCGAGCGCCCGGCCCTCCTTCGAATCGTAGGGGATGCCGGAGGACATCAGGAGACCGCCGATATTGGCGTAGCCGAGGCCGAGCGTGCGGTACTCGTAGGACAGTTCTGCGATGCGCCGCGACGGGAACTGGGCCATCAGCACCGAGACCTCGAGAACGATCGTCCACAGGCGGACGGCGTGCTCGAAAGATTCGATGTCGAAGGCATGGCCCACGGCGGCGCCATCGGCCTGGCGGGTCCCGTTCTTGACGAACTGCAGGAGGTTGAGCGAGGCGAGGTTGCAGGCCGTGTCGTCGAGGAACATGTATTCCGAGCACGGGTTCGAGGCCCGGATCGCGCCCGACGAGGCGCAGGTGTGCCAGTCGTTGACCGTGGTGTGGAACTGGATGCCGGGATCGGCGGATGCCCAGGCGGCCTCGCCGATCTTCTCCCACTGGGCGCGGGCCATGAGCGTCTTCGGCGCCTTGCCGTCGAGGCGCGCCGTCAGCGTCCAGTCGCCGTCGCTCTCGACCGCGTTCAGGAACGCGTCGGTGACGCGCACCGAGTTGTTGGAGTTCTGTCCCGATACGGTGCGGTAGGCCTCCGAATCCCAGTCGGTGTCGTAGATCGGGAAGTCGATGTCGGTGTAGCCCTGCCGCGCGAACTGGATGACGCGGCGGATGTAGTTTTCGGAGACCTGGGCCTTCTTCGCGGCCCGCACCTCGCGCTTGAGCGCAGGATTCTTCTGCGGGTCGAAGCAGGCGTCGCCGTCGGCCGCGCAGTTGACGCAGGCCTTCATGATCGCCTTGAGGTGGGCCGAGATGGTCTTCGACCCGGTGACGAGGGCGGCGACCTTCTGCTCCTCCTTCACCTTCCAGTCGATGTAGTCCTCGATGTCGGGATGGTCGACATCGACCACCACCATCTTGGCGGCGCGGCGGGTGGTGCCCCCCGACTTGATCGCGCCCGCGGCGCGGTCGCCGATCTTGAGGAACGACATCAGGCCCGAGGAGCGGCCGCCGCCGGAGAGGCGCTCGCCCTCGCCGCGAAGGGTGGAGAAATTGGTGCCGGTGCCGGAGCCGTACTTGAAGAGCCGGGCCTCGCGGACCCAGAGGTCCATGATGCCGCCCTCGTTGACGAGGTCGTCGCTGATGCCCT
>JAEZEN010000147.1 GCA_023433185.1 Pseudomonadota bacterium
ACCCGGTTCCGCCGATGGACCGCCTCCGGACGGCGCCCCTTCATCGAACCGGGATGCGCCGAGTATGCGGCCTGATTCGCCGAGGGGGATAAGTTGGGGCGGGGTTTTTGCGGGGCTGTGCGCTGGGGCGGCGGAAGCCGGCGTTTCCGCGGGTTTGTCGCGTGTGCTCCGCCTGGATCCCCGCATGCGCGGGGATGAGCGGTGGCGGGAGGGCGGGGACAAGTGGGGCCGGGTGCGAGGTGGGGCTGTGCGCGGTGCGTCCTTCGAGGCCTTGCTCCGCGAGGCACCTCAGGATGAGGAGGTTGGAGACAGGCTCAACGTCGGGCGGGCTCTCAGGATGAGGAGGTTGGGCGATGTTGCAGCGGCAGGGCGTTGGCGGCAGGGGAAAGGACAAACCCTCGCCGGCCGAGCCCCGGGTGCTGCCTGTCGGCAGTCACCACCCTCCTCATGCTGAGGTGGCCGGCGCGAAAGCGGCGGCCCTCGAAGCACGCAATGACGCGGCCGGGAGACAGCCTGACCCTGGTGGGGCACCAGTGGGGAGGGGTTTGCTGCAGGGCGGAAAAGGCGAAGCCGTGTTCCGCCGGAGCGCCGAGGGAACGGCGGATCACGCATCCGGCTGATCCGCCCTACGCTCGCTCCGCGGCGCGGGCATTGCCCGGCAGGCATGGCGGGGAGGGATCGGCGGGACAGCGGCGGACGGGACGGCGCGGGAGGGCCGCCGCACAACCCCGTTGCTCATTCCTGCGGGCCGTCCTAAATCCCCGGCACATCCCCCGGCATATCGCCACGACAAAGGCATTCCATGTCCAGACGCAAACCGAAGGGCCGCGACATCTCCGGCTGGCTGTGCATCGACAAGGCGGTGGGCCAGACCTCGACGGCGTGCGTCGCCTCGGTGAAGCGGCTGTTCGACGCCCAGAAGGTCGGCCATGCCGGCACGCTCGATCCCCTCGCCTCGGGTGCGCTGCCGATTGCCCTCGGCGACGCGACCAAGACGGTCCCCTTCGTCCAGGACGGCGCCAAGCTCTACCGCTTCACCGTCCGCTGGGGCGCCGATACCGATTCCGACGATGCCGACGGCAATGTCGTCGCCACCTCCGACGTGCGCCCAAGCCGGGCCGAGATCGAGGCGGCGCTGCCCGCCTTCACCGGCGAGATCATGCAGCGTCCGCCGGCGTACTCGGCGATCAAGATCGGCGGCGAGCGGGCCTATGACCTCGCCCGCGAGGGCGAGACGGTGGAACTGGCCGAGCGCCCGGTCACCATCACCCGGATCGCCGTCGTCGATATGCCGGATGCCGACCACACCGTCCTCGAGGCGGAATGCGGCAAGGGCACCTATGTCCGCTCGCTCGCCCGCGACCTTGCCCACCGGCTCGGTACCCGTGGCCACGTCTCGGCGCTTCGCCGGCTTTCCGTCGGCCCGTTCGACGACCGGACGTTGATGCCGCTCGAGGCGCTGATCACGGCGCGCGAGGAGGGGCCGGCCTCCGGCCTCGACCGTTTCCTGATGCCGATCGGGATGGCGCTCACCGCGCTGCCCGAGGTGGTGATCCCGCGCAACGACCTGCCGCGCCTGATGCGCGGCCAGCCGGTGCTGCTGCGCGGCGCCGGCATCCCCGCCGCGGCGGATCCGGTGCACGCCACCTATGGCGGAAGGAGCGTCGCCATCGGCGCCATCGAGCGTGGCGAGTTCCATCCGCGCCGGGTGTTCAAGGCCGGCTGACGAATCCGGTCGACCACGCCCTCCGTTCCCAAACAGACAGTGAATTCAAGGGCATGGGTGCATCGGTAATTTTCGTGGATATTCGGAGCGGTTTCCGTCATATTCCGCCCGCCCCAGCCTGCCGGCTTCCACCGGCCGCAGGGGATTCCGATCCGACCGTGCTGGACGACATCCCGGCACCGGCCGTCCCGACCGGCAGGGAATGATCCCGCCGTTCTCTCAAGCTGAAAGGATATCCGATGTCGATCACGCCCGAGCGCAAGAAGGCGCTCATTGCCGAATACGCGACCGCCCCAGGCGACACCGGGTCGCCCGAGGTTCAGGTCGCGATCCTCTCCGAGCGCATCGCCAATCTCACCCAGCATTTCAAGACCCACGCCAAGGACAACCATTCGCGGCGTGGTCTGCTCAAGCTGGTGAGCCAGCGGCGCAGCCTTCTCGACTATGTCAACAAGGTCGAGCCCCAGCGCTATCGCTCGCTGATCGAGCGGCTCGGTCTGCGCCGCTAGGAGGCGCGATTTGAATGAGCGCGGCGGCATGGGGTCGCCGCGCTGGCCATCGACGGACCGGATTACGGCCATGGCAGGATCGCCGGACGCTTTTTCCTGACCTTCGGGAAAAGCTTCTCGCCGTCTTGCCCATGGCTCGCCTTCGCGTCCGTCCGACGTATGAAAGGATGAACCATGTTCGACGTCCAACGGGTCGAGATCGACTGGGCGGGCCGCCCGCTCGTGCTCGAGACCGGCCGCATCGCGCGCCAGGCCGACGGCGCGGTGCTTGCCACCTACGGCGAAACCACGGTGCTCGCCACCGTCGTCGCCGCCAAGGCCGAGAAGCCGGGGATCGACTTCTTCCCGCTCACGGTCAACTACCAGGAAAAGACCTTTGCCGCGGGCAAGATTCCGGGCGGCTTCTTCAAGCGTGAAGGCCGGCCGAGCGAGAAGGAGACGCTGACCTCGCGCCTCATCGATCGCCCGATCCGCCCGCTCTTCGCCGAGGGCTTCCGCTGCGAGACCCAGGTCGTGACCACGGTCCTCAGCCATGATCTCGAGAACGACCCTGACATCGTCGCGATGGTTGCGGCGTCGGCGGCGCTCACGCTCTCCGGCGCGCCCTTCATGGGGCCGATCGGCGGCGCCCGCGTCGGCCTGATCAATGGTGAGTTCGTGCTCAACCCGCAGCTCGACCAAATGCCGGAATCGAAGCTCGACCTCGTGGTCGCCGGCACCGCCGACGCGGTGCTGATGGTCGAATCCGAGGCGAAGGAGCTGTCCGAGGACGACATGCTCGGTGCCGTCATGTTCGGCCACCGCGGCTTCCAGCCGGTGATCGACGCGATCATCCGTCTGGCCGAGCGGGCCGCAAAGGAGCCGCGCGAGCTACAGATCGCCGATCACGCGGCGCTCTTCGCCCGCGTCCGCGACATCGCGGAGAACGACCTTCGCGTCGCCTACACCCTTGCCGGCAAGACCGAGCGGCACGACGCCATCAGCGCCGTGAAGGCGAAGGTGCTCGCCGAGCTCACCGCCGAGGGCGTCGCCGACGCCCCGACGCCGCAGCTCGCCGGCCAGATGTTCAAGAAGCTCGAGAAGGGCATCGTCCGCGGCGAAATCCTCGACCGCGGCATCCGCATCGACGGCCGCGACGTCCGTACCGTGCGTCCGATCCTCGCCCAGGTCGGCATCCTGCCGCGGACTCACGGCTCGGCGCTGTTCACCCGTGGCGAGACCCAGGCGATCTGCGTGGCGACGCTGGGGACCGGCGACGACGAGCAGTTCATCGATGCGCTGGAGGGGACCTACAAGGAAACCTTCATGCTGCACTACAATTTCCCGCCCTACTCCGTCGGCGAGACCGGCCGCATGGGGTCGCCCGGCCGCCGCGAGATCGGCCACGGCAAGCTCGCCTGGCGGGCGGTGCGCCCGGTTCTGCCGGCCCATCACGACTTCCCCTACACGATCCGCGTCGTCTCCGAGATCACCGAGTCGAACGGTTCGTCCTCGATGGCCACCGTCTGCGGCACCTCGCTGTCGCTGATGGATGCCGGCGTGCCGCTCAAGCAGCCGGTCGCGGGCATCGCCATGGGCCTGATCAAGGAAGACGACGGCCGCTTCGCCGTGCTCTCCGACATCCTCGGCGACGAGGACCATCTCGGCGACATGGACTTCAAGGTCGCCGGCACCAAGGACGGCGTCACCTCGCTGCAGATGGACATCAAGATCCAGGGCATCAACGAGGAGATCATGAAGATCGCCCTCGCCCAGGCCAAGGATGGCCGCCTTCACATCCTCGGCGAGATGGCCAAGGCCCTGCCCGAAGCGCGTGCGCAGCTCGGCGAATATGCGCCGCGCATCGAGGTCATCACCATCCCGACCGACAAGATCCGCGAAGTGATCGGCTCGGGCGGCAAGGTGATCCGCGAGATCGTCGAGAAGACCGGCGCCAAGATCGACATCTCGGACGACGGTACCGTCAAGGTCGCCTCGGCCGACGGCAAGGCGATCACCGCGGCGATCAACTGGATCAAGTCGATCGCCTCGGACCCGGAGGTCGGCCAGATCTACCAGGGCACGGTGGTGAAGACCGTCGACTTTGGCGCCTTCATCAACTTCTTCGGCGCCAAGGACGGTCTCGTCCATATCTCGCAGCTCGGCTCGGGCCGCGTCGCCAAGACCACCGACGTGGTCAAGGAAGGCGACAAGGTGTGGGTGAAGCTGCTCGGTTTCGACGAGCGCGGCAAGGTCCGCCTGTCGATGCGGGCCGTCGACCAGGCGACCGGCGAGGAGATCAAGGCGGACGCGCCGGCCGAGCCGGCCAGCTAGGCCCCGAGGCTCCTGTCAGCGACGACGGCCGGCGGGAGACCGCCGGCCGTTTTGATGTCGGGGCGCCATTCGACGACCCCGTCGCGCCCGGCCGCCTTCGCGGCGTAGAGGGCGGCGTCGGCCCGCGCGATCAGCGCTCCGGCCGAGGCCGGCCCGGAGGCATCGGCGACCGCGATGCCGGTGCTGATCGTGATGCGCGGCAGGCCGCCGCGGTCGCCCCCAATGCCCATGTCGTGGACCGCGCGTCTGATCGCGTCGGCGATCCGCCTTGCCCCGCCGGCGTCGGTATCGGGAAGGATCACGGCGAACTCCTCTCCACCGATGCGCGCGGCATGGTCGGCGGGCCGCCGCAGCGCCGCCGTCAGCGTCGTCCCGAGGGCCCGCAGGCAGTCGTCGCCCTCGGGATGGCCGAAGGTGTCGTTGAACGCCTTGAAGTGGTCGACGTCGATGAAGAGGAGGGCGAGGGTCTGGCCGTCACGCCGGTTCCGCGCGAACGTCTCCTCGATGAGGCCGTCGAAGGCGCGGCGGTTGATCAGCCCGGTCAGCGCATCGACATGCACCAGTTCGCGCAGTCGCCGGTTGACGTCGGCCTGCTCCAGTTCGGCGCGCTTTCGATCGGTGACGTCCGACAGGACGCTGAGGAAGCCGCCGCCGTCCGAGACGTTTCGCGCCCGCGCATGGATCCAGCGCCCGTCGGAGAGCGGGAATTCCCATTCGCCGCCGCGGCGGAGCGAGGCCAAGGTGTTCCCGATATACTCCGCCCCGTTCTCCGCGGTGTAGCCCGCCGGCTCGCCCGCCGCGACCGAGGCGCGGAGGATGTCGACCAGCCGCGCACCCGGGACACGGAGATACTGCGTCTTAGGAAACAGCCGCGGGTACTGTTCGTTGCAGTAGACGAGGCGCTCGTCCTTGTCGAACAGGGCGACGGCATCGGCCATCGTCTCCAGGATGGCCGCAAGCTGCCTCTCGGTATCCTTTATGCGGGTCACGTCGGTATCGGTACCGATGACCCGTGCCGCGCGGCCGTCGGGATACCATTCGACTGCCCGGCCGCGGCTCAGGATCCAGACATACGGGCCGTCGGCGTGCCGCTCGCGGAACTCCAGGTCGTGCAGGTCGACGCTGCCCGAGTTCAGCATCTGCTCATGTCCCCTGGCGCTTTCCCGGTCGTCGGGGTGGACGCGCGCGAGCCAGGCCGCCTGTGAACTGTCGAACGGTGCATCCGGATCGAGGCCGCGCATGGTCTTCCATGTGCGCGAAAAGAACGACTGGCCGGTCCGGAGATCGTGGTCCCACACCCCTTGCCCGGCGCTTTCGAGGGCAAAGTTCCAGCGGCTCTCGGCTTCGGCGATCGCCGCTTCCGAGCGCTTGGCGCTGTCGATGTCGGTGATCTGCGCAACGAAGAACGGTGGTGATGCGTCGCCCTCCACACAGATCGCGGAAACCGAGATGAGGCCCCAGAAGCGGGTGCCGTCGCCCCGTATGTAGAGCCGTTCGGCGCGATAGCCTTCCAGGCGCGCGCTGAGGACCGCGTTCACCTGCGCCTGCGCCTCCTCGAACATTTCGGGGGCGACCAGGTCGCGGGCGGTGAGTGACAGTATCTCGTCTCGCGACCGCCGGAACATGTCGGCGAACGCCTGGTTCACGTAGATGGTCTGGCCATCGGGGCGGACGAGCGTCATCCCGATCGGCGCATTTTCCATCACGACGCGCAGAAACTCTTTCCCCGGCGGAAAGGGAATGAGTGTGGCGCTCACCGGCATCGTGGCTTTCACCATTTCAACCAGATCTCGATAGCGAACCCTGTCATTATGCGCGATGTGCCCGCACTCCGGCAACGCTGCAATTTTCAAAACCACTCAAGCCAGTTCGCTCGCACTGCAGGGACGCCGAGGGCTGGTGGCGGGGCCCGCGCCGCGCCGCCAGGGATCGGCAAACGGCCGTAGTTCTGATCGGATTGCCTGGCGGAGGGAGGCGCC
>JAEZEN010000288.1 GCA_023433185.1 Pseudomonadota bacterium
AAGCTGGCGCTTACGACTGCGGGGCGTCCTTGGTGGCGCCGCTATTGGCACGCTCCTGCACCTCGGCGCGGGTCTCATCGGAGAGCGGGGTCAGGCCGCGCTCGGCGAGGTAGCCGTCCGGGCCAAGGGCGTCGTCGGAGACGAACTCGGCGATGAACTCGTTCATCCCCGGGATGACGCCGCGATGCGCGTTCTTGATGTAGATGAAGATCGGGCGCGAGATGTCGTAGGAGAAGTCGGCGATGGTGTCGAAGGTCGGCTCGACGCCGTCCACCTTCACGGCCTTCAGCTTGTCGCTGTTCTCGTAGAGGAACGAGTAGCCGAAGATCCCGAGCGCCGACGAGTCGGACTCGAGGCGCTGGACGATCAGGTTGTCGTTCTCGCCGGCCTCGATGAAGGGGCCGTCCTGCCGCATGCGCGAGCAGACCTCGTTGTGGCGGTCGCCTTCGAGGGCCTTGATCGCCGGGAACTCGGCGCAGCCGACATGCATGGCGAGCTCGACGAACGCATCGCGGGTGCCGGAGGTCGGGGGCGGGCCGAACACCTGGATCGCGACATTGGGCAGCGAGGCGTCGATTTCCGACCAGTTCCTGTAGGGATTGGCGACGATCTCGCCGTCGACCTCGACTTCGGCGGCGAGCGCCTGGAAGATCTGCGCCTCGTTCAGGTCCCAGTCGAACTCGCTGGCGCGCGACACCGCGATCGACAGGCCGTCATAGCCGATGAGGACCTCGGTGACGTCGGTGACGCCGGCAGCGACGCAGGCCTCGAACTCCGACTTCTTCATGGCGCGCGAGGCGCCGGTGATGTCCGGGTTGGCTTCGCCGACACCCTGGCAGAAGATCTTCATGCCGCCGCCGGTGCCGGTCGACTCGACGATCGGTGCCGGGCTGCCGGTGAGATTGGCAAACTGTTCGGCGACGGCCTGGGTGTAGGGGAACACCGTGGACGAGCCGACGATGCGGATCTGGTCGCGGGCATAGGCCGCGCCGGTGAGGGCCGTGGTGGCCACGGCAAACGCCGCGAGGGCGGAAAGGGTTCTGGCTTTCACCTGGATCGCTCCCTGGAGGTTGGGATCTGCTTTCGCGGGGGTACGCCCGGACGGCGCCCCTCATGCGAGGCGGAACCTAGAGACCGCAGGCAATGGTTATATGACAGCGGGATGACAGTTTTACGACAGTTCAAGCCACTGAAATGTAATAGGGATTTTCTTCCTGCCCGGGATCGCCGGGAGTGCCGGACAGCGGGAATGTCACCTTGAAGAGCGACCCCTCCCCGCGCGTGCTCTCTACCGTCATCCGCCCGCGATGACGGGCCAGGATGTGCTTGACGATGGCGAGGCCGAGGCCCGTGCCGCGGTGCTTCCGGCTCTCCGCCACGTCGACGCGGTAGAAGCGCTCCGTCAGGCGCGGGATGTGCTCCTCGCCGATTCCGGGACCGTGATCGCGCACGGAGAACCACGGACCCTGCCCCTCCGCCGGCCCCGAAACCACCACCTCGACGCGCCCGCCGGACTGCCCGTACTTGCAGCCGTTCTCGACGAGGTTCTCGATCACCTGGATCAGTTCGTCGCGCTCGCCGGTGACCATGACCGGCTCGGCGGGCACGTCCACCTCGATGCGCACCTCGAGTTCGCGGGCAAGCGGCTCGAGGGCGTCGGCAACCTGGCGCACCACCGAAGTCAGGTCGACTTGGCCGGAGGGGCGCACATGCGCCTTCATCTCGATCCGCGACAGCGACAGGAGGTCGTCGATCAGCCGGCTCATGCGGGCGGCCTGGTCGCGCATGATCTTGAGGAAGCGCTCGCGCGCCGCGGGGTCCTCCCGGGCCGGCCCCTGCAGGGTCTCGATGAACCCGAGCAGGGACGCCAGCGGCGTGCGCAGCTCGTGGCTGGCATTGGCGACAAAATCGACGCGGATGCGGTCGATGCGGCGGTGCTCCGTGAGGTCGTCGATCACGAGGGCGACGAAATTGCCCATGCGCGGCCCGTCGTCGAGGCGCGCGAACCAGGCCGAATACCAGCGCTCCGTCGGGACCCGCTCGACGAAGGCGACGCGCTCGGGCTCGCCGCCGCGGGCGACGCGATCGAAGGCGGCGAGAAGGTCCGGAACGCGCAGGCGGAAGGTGAGCGGATCACCGGGCCGGATCGCGAAGACCTCGGCGGCGCGGCGGTTGGCGTAGCGGACCACGCCGCGCCGGTCGAGAATGATGCAGGGGTTCGGCAGCGCCTCGGCGAACAGCTTGACCGCCGTCTCGGGCCAGACCGGATCGGCAACGTCGCGGCGCTCGGGCGGCGCGTCGCGACCGCGAGGCGCCCGCGGCAGGAGGGCGGTGAGCACGACCGCCAGGGCGAGCACCGCGATGCCTGCGCCAGGGGACAGACCGCCGGCAAGCATCATGCCGGCGATGAACAGCGCGAGCACGATCAGGAACCAGCGCGCCTCGCCGAGGCGGCGGGCCAGGCTGAACAGGGTTCCCGCCGGCATGTTGCCTCCGGCGTCGTGTTCCGTCATCACTCCGGCTCCGTGTGGCTGCCACGAGTTTGGCCGAATCAACGCGATAGTGACCGCCGGCGCGCGCAGGATGTAAAGCCCCGGGCGATGCCGGATCCGGGTCCGGGTCGATCTTCACGCAGGAATTCAGAGGCTGGCGCATGGCCAAGAACAAGCCCCGGGCTGGGGGCGAGGGCAAGAAGCGGAAGGCGAAGCCGCCGATTCCGAAGGTCATCCAGCCGATTTCGGATGCGCCGTCCATCCACACCCGGCATGGCTCCTTCGACCTCGACGACCCGGTGCTGCCGGACTGGATCGGCGACGGCGCGCTCGCCTCGGGCGGCTATCCCTATGAGGAGACGATCAAGGACTCGGTCTACGAGGAGGCCCTGACGCGGCTCCAGATCGAACTGGTCAAGCTGCAGCGCCACGTCAACGAGAGCGGACTGCGGTTGGTGCTGGTCTTCGAGGGACGCGACGCCGCCGGCAAGGGCGGCTCGATCTTCGCCTTCCGCCAGTATCTCAACCCGCGCACCGCGCGCCTGGTCGCGCTGCCCAAGCCCACCGAGGTCGAACGGGGCCAGTGGTACTTCCAGCGCTATGTCGAGCACCTTCCGACGGCGGGCGAGATGGCCCTGTTCGACCGCTCCTGGTACAACCGCGCCGGGGTCGAGCCCGTCATGGGCTTCTGCACGCCCGCCGAGCATCGGCACTTCCTCGATTCGGTCCCCGGCTTCGAGCGCATGCTGGTCGGCCAGGAGACGCGGCTGTTCAAGTTCTGGCTGTCCATCGGCTTCGAGATGCAGCTCAAGCGCTTCTACGAGCGCCGGCACGATCCGCTGAAGGTCTGGAAGCTGTCGCCCATCGACTATGCCGCGATGAGCAAGTGGGACGCCTATTCCCGGGCGCGGGACGAGATGTTCGCCGCCTCCCACACCGCCGAGGCGCCGTGGACGGTGGTGCGCGCCAACGACAAGAAGCGCGCCCGACTGGACATCATCCGTCACGTGCTGATGCACCTCCCCTATCCCGGCAGGGACCTGAAGGCCATCGGGCGGACCGACCCGCTGATCCTCGGCGGACCGGACCTGGCGCTCCATGGCTGAGCGCCGGGCCGGGAGCCCCGTCAACGGACCTTGTCGCGATGAGTGATTTCTATACCGTCCTCAGGCAGTCGATCATCGACCGGGGTCTTTCCGCGCCGGAGGCGCGGGAGGAGGCCTATGCCCAGGCACGGCGGGCCATGGTCAACCGGCTCTGGTCCTATGAGCCGCCGCTCGCCGAAGACGAAATCGACCATCGCATCGGGCAGTTCGACATCGCCGTCGCGCGAATCGAGGACGATGTGGCCGCGGTGTTTGCCACGATGGAAGCGGAGCGCGGTCACGCCGCGGATCCTGAAGACGACGCGCGCCCCGGGGACGACGACCCGGCGGACGATGCGGACGCTGACTATCCCCCCGCCTTCGGCGGTGCGCCCGGCGCCATCGAAGACGAAGAGGACGGCGACGCGCCGCAGCCGGCCGGCGTGCCGGCGCGCTCGCTCGACGAGACGAGCCGCGCCGTCGCCCGGGCCCTCGAGCGCGCCCAGCCGGACGACGACCTCCGGGACGAGGACTCCGTGGAGGACGTCCACGTCAGCGCCCACGACGAGGACGTCGCGGGCTGGTCGGAGGACGAGCCGCGCGACGACGAGGACGACGACCGCGACCACGGGGAGGCTGCCGACGAGGACCGGGCCTTGGACGAGACGGGAACGACGGCACCCCCGAGGCGGGCGGTGCCGCCCGTCATGCGCCCGTCGTCCGGCTCCGATCGGGCGCCCGTCAGGCAGGCCGGTCCCTCGCTCGCCCTGAGGCTCAGGCGGAAGGCGGGCGCGGCCATGCCCGCCTCGGAGGCCGGGCAGCTCCGCCTCCTGATCGGCGTGGTGGCCGGCCTCGCTGTCGTCCTCGCCATCGGCCTTGTCTGGGCTTTCCTCCCCGGCGGGACCATCACGCGGGGCGGGCCGCCGGCCGTGCTCCAGACCGAGGTTCCGGGCGGCGTGAGCGACCACGACACCGCGATCCGGCTGCCCCGGGAAGCGATCTCGGTGACGAGCAGCTTCACGCTGTTCAACGGCCAGGACCCGACGGTCTTCGCCGGCGATCCCGGCAATCCGGTGCGGTTCGATGGCGAATATGCGCGGATCGCCACCTCGGCGGGATCGCCCGGCGCCAAGGTGATCATCGGCGCGGGGCTGTCGAGCCGGCTTGCCGGCCGCGTCATCCGCGTCACCATCGACGCCCGCTCGGCCCGCGAGAACGGCGCCACCTCGATGCGCTTCGCCTACGAGAGCGGCGTCGCCATCAGCCACTGGCAGACCGCGAACCTCGCCGCCGACTTCACCCCGCTCGGCCTGGTCTGGCGGGTGCCGTCGATGCGGACCAGCCCGACGGGCGACTACATCGTGATCGAGCCCGGCATTCCCGGGTCCGGGAGCGCGGTCGAAATCCGCTCGATACGGATCGACCTCGTCGACCAGTAGCTCAGGCGCGGCCGAGCCAGGCAACCAGGCGGCCCGTGGCCTCCGCGACGATCTCGGGCCGGGCCGCGAAGCAGAGCCGCATGTAGCCGTCGCCTGCCGGGCCGAAGGCGCTGCCCGGCGCGAGGCCGACATTGGCCTCATCGACGAGCCGCCTGGCAAGCGCCCGGGTATCCTCCTGGCCATCGACGCCGAAGAACAGGTAGAACGCGCCGTCGGGCGCGTGG
>JAEZEN010000353.1 GCA_023433185.1 Pseudomonadota bacterium
GTTCGAGGGCGAGCGGGCGCGGGAGGCCCGCATAGGGCGCCGGCCCGTGGCCGGCCACCCGGGGATGGACGATGAATTCGTATTCGTCGATCAGGTCCAGCTCCGCCAGGGCCAGCGGCAGCATCACTCCGCCGGTGAACAGCCCCTTGCCCGGCATCGCCTTGAGCTGGCGGACGGCGGTCGCGAGGTCGCCGCGGACGAGTTCGGCGTTCCAGTCGACGTGCGCGAGGGTGCGCGACACGACATGCTTCCTCGCCGCGTCGATCGCCCGGGCGAAGGGGTCCGTCCGGCCGGGCCGCCCCTCGGCCTGCGTCCCGGGCCGGAACGCTGCCTCCATCATCTGGTAGGTCACGCGGCCGAAGAGGAGCGCGTCGGCCCGCTCCAGATTCGCGACCGCATGGCGGTGCAGTTCCTCGTCGGCCGGGATGGCGCGGTGGTCGCAGCAGCCGTCGAGCGTGACGTTGATCGAGGTGCGAAGCGGTCGCATGGCGGAAGCCTCCTTGCTATGGCGGTCGTGCCGAGACCGCCGGGCCGCAGAGGTCGGCGATCACCTCGGAGAGGTTGGGGCCCGCGAAGGTGGCGCAGTGTTCCTCGGGATAGCCGATGGCGCGCGCGCAGAGCCGCAGCGCCGTGCCGTCGAGCGCCGCAAGCGTGGCCGGCTTCACGATCGTCGTGGAGAACAGGTATTCGTGGTACGCCAGCGACGTGTGGACGTAGACGTCGGCGACGTGCGGGCCGCTCTCGGCCACCAGCAGGTACTGCCGCTCGTCCGGCGCCGCGTAGGGCTCCAGCGCGCCGACGAAGGTGATCCGGTAGTGATTCTTGTTGGCCGGTGCCTCGCAGTCGATGATGTCGACGGCGGATACGCCGGGCTCGTTGGCAAGGTTCCGCCAGCCGCGCTCGCGGACGTGCTCGAAATGCACCCAGCGTTCGGCCGGATCGGCTGCGGCGGGTGCCGGCAGGCAGCCGGCCGCGAGGGCGACGGCGAGCGCCGAGAGGGTAGGGCGCACCGTCTATTCGCTGCCGATCGACCCGGTGGCGATGGGGTCGACGATCGGCGCCGCGGCGCGCGTGTCGTGGCGGGCGGAGACGCCGCCGACGAGGAGGCCGCCGACGCCGAGGAGGGCGATGGGCAGCGGCACGAAGGCCGCGATCCTCGCCCGGAACGGAACCTCGATGTCGGCCGACGCCGCCGGGCCGGCGAGGATATCGCGCTGTGCCATGACCATCACGCCCGTGTTGCGCTGCGATGGCCGCGATTTTCGGCAATATCTATAAAAGTTCGATTAATGGCGCGATCAGCGGCCCGTCGGCGGCCGGCATCTCGTAGCGGCGGAGATCGGGCGCGCGGACCCATTTGGTCGCCTGTCCCTCGGTCGGGCGGACGAGGCCCTGCCAGCGCCGGCAGACATAGAGCGGCATCAGGAGGTGGAAGTCGGGATAGGCGTGGCTCGCGAAGGTGAGCGGGGCCAGGCACGAGGCGCTCGTGTCGATGTCGAGTTCCTCCTTCAGTTCGCGGATCAGCGTCGCCTCCGGCGTCTCGCCGGGCTCCACCTTGCCGCCGGGGAACTCCCACAGGCCCGCCATCGGCTTGCCTTCGGGGCGGCGCGTGATCAGCACGCGGCCATCGGTATCGACGAGCGCGGCGGCGGCGACGAGGACCAGTCGGGTCATGGAAGGCTTCGGGGCGCGACTCGGGGCAACGGCATGGGGATCACCCATAGCAGATGCCCGAGAGACCATCATCGGCGTCATGACGCACGGTTTCCCTGTCATTGTAGCGCCCCGTTCGAGCCGCTATAGAGGCCGCCCCGGCGTTTCGAGACGATGGACATGGACACGACGACTGATCAGGAGACGGAGAACGGCATCGCCACGGCGCGGCTGATCTCGGCGGCGCTGCCCTACATGCTGCGCTACGACCAGAGGGTCATCGTCGTGAAATATGGCGGCCACGCGATGGGCGACCCCGAACTCGGCAAGGCGTTCGCCCGCGACATCACGCTGCTCGAGACATCCGGGGTGCGCCCGGTCGTGGTCCATGGCGGCGGCCCGCAGATCGGCGAGATGCTCAAGCGGCTCGACATCCAATCGGAGTTCCGGAGCGGCCTCCGGGTCACCGACAAGAAGACCATCGACGTCGTCGAGATGGTGCTCGCCGGCAAGATCAACAAAGAGATCGTGATGGCGATCAATGCGGAGGGCGGCAAGGCGGTCGGTCTCTGCGGCAAGGACGGCAACATGGTCGTCGCCGAGAAGCTGACCCGCACCGAGACCGATCCGGATTCGAACATCGAGAAGGTCGTCGACCTTGGCTTCGTCGGCGAGCCGAAGCACGTCAACCGCGCGGTCATCGACATGGTGCTTGGCGCCGAACTGATCCCGGTGATCGCCCCCGTCGCCCCCGGCGCGGACGGCGAGACCTACAACGTCAATGCCGACACCTTCGCCGGCGCCATCGCCGGGGCGCTCGGCGCGGCCCGCCTCCTGTTCCTGACCGATGTCCCGGGGGTTCTCGACAGGAACGGCAAGCTGCTCCGCGAACTGACGGTCGCCGAGGTCCACGCCCTCATCGCCGACGGCACCATCACCGGCGGCATGATCCCCAAGGTCGAGACCTGCATCGAGGCGCTCGGCCGGGGCGTGGAGGGCGTTGTCATCCTCAACGGCAAGACGCCGCACGCCGTCCTCCTCGAACTCCTCACCGACCACGGGGTCGGGACCCTGATCCGGCCATGACCGAGACCGCGGCGCAGGCCGAACCGGGCCACGAGCCGGTCCGCGATCTCTCCCGCTTCGCCGGCGTCGACGCCTGGATCTTCGACCTCGACAACACCCTCTACCCGCGCCACACCAACCTCTTCGCCCAGGTCGACCGGCGCATCCGCGAGTATGTCGAGCGCCTTCTTGCCGTCGATGCCGACGAGGCGCACCGGGTCCAGAAGGACTACTACCGGCGCTACGGGACGACACTCCGCGGCCTGATGGAGGAGCACGGCATCGCGCCGGACGACTTCCTCGAATATGTCCACGACATCGATCCGTCGCCGCTCGCGCCCGACCCGGCGCTTGTCGCGGCGATCGAGCGCTTGCCCGGCCGCCGCTTCATCCTGACTAACGGCTCCCGCAGCCATGCCGAGCGGATCATGGCGCGGATCGGCTTCGATGATCAGTTC
>JAEZEN010000383.1 GCA_023433185.1 Pseudomonadota bacterium
ACAAGTACGTGACCATCCACGACTGCGGCGCGATCCTGCATCCGGGCATGGTCGACGGGCAGGTTCGCGGCGGCTTCGCCAATGCGGTCGGCGCGGCGTTCTACGAGGAATACGCCTACGGGGAAGACGGCGCTTTCCTTGCCGGCACCTTTGCCGACTACCTGGTCCCGACCGTAGCCGAGGTTCCCGCTCCGCAGATCCTGCACTTCGAAACCCCATCGCCCTTCACGCCGCTCGGCGCGAAAGGCGTCGGCGAAGGCAATTGCATGTCGACGCCCGTGGCGCTTGCCAATGCCGTCACCGACGCGCTCGGCGTCGGCATCGACCGGCTGCCCATGACGCCGTCGATGATCCGGTCGCTGTGCGGCGAGGCGGAGCCGGCGAGGCCGGCATCCGTGATAGCCCCGACGGCTCCGGCGGAGCCGGCGACCGGCGGGCGGGGTCTCACGGGCTCCGGAGACGCGCGCTTCCCGGCCACGCGGCAGGAGCTGTGGGACACGCTGCTCGACCCCGACACGCTCGCCCGGATCATCCCGGGGTGCCATTCGGTCACCCGCGTTTCCGACACGCATTTCCGCGCCGACGTGACGCTTGGCGTCGGGCCCGTCAAGGGCCGGTACACGGTCGACGTCGAACTGTCCGATCTCGTCGAGCCGGCCTCCGCGACGCTCAGCGGGACGGCGCGCGGGGCGCTGGGCTCCGGTTCGGGGCGCGGCCATGTGCGCCTGGAGCAGATCGGGGAGGGGACGCGGCTTTCCTACGACTACGAGGCTCGGGTCGGCGGCAAGGTCGCTGCCGTCGGCGGACGCCTGCTTGACGGCGCGGCGCGCATGGTGATCGGGCAGTTCTTCAAGTCGCTCGGCCGCCAGGCCAGCAAGAGCTCCGGCTCCGCCAGCAAGCCCGGCTGGTTCGCGCGGCTTTTCGGAGGTGCGCGATGAAGCCGGCTCGCTTCGACTACGTCCGCGCGGACAGCCTGGACGAGGCGCTCGACGTGCTGGCCGCCGAACAGGGCGAGGCCCGGATTCTGGCGGGCGGGCAGTCCCTTCTGCCGATGCTGTCGATGCGGCTAGCCCGGCCGCGCGTCGTGGTCGACATCGGGCGCATCCCAGGGCTCGACATCGTGGACGCGGCGAAGGACGGCCTCGTCGTGCCGGCGGGCGTGCGCCAGGCGACATTGCTCGGCCATCCCGGCCTCGACCGGTCGCATCCGCTTCTCGCCGCCGCGCTTCCCTGGGTCGGGCATGCCCAGACGCGGGCTCGCGGCACGGTCTGCGGCTCGGTCGCGCATGCCGATCCGAGCGCCGAACTGACCCTCTGCCTGGTGGCGCTGGGCGGCTCCGTCAGGCTGGCCTCGAAGCGCGGCCGACGCCGCGTCGAGGCGCGCGACTTCTTCACCGGGCTGATGTCGACGGACCGTCGCGAGGACGAGATGATCGAAGCCGTCGTCTTTCCCGATGCAAAGCGCGAGTCCGGCTACGCCTTCCGCGAATTCGGTCGCCGCCATGGCGATTTCGCCATCGTCTCGGTGGCGGTGATGGTCACGGCCGCCACGATCGAGATTTCGGTGGGCGGCGTCGACGACGTGCCGGCACGGCGCGTCTGGCCGCGGCTCGACGGTTCCGCGCTCGACGACGCCCTCAACGCGCTCGCCTGGGACCTCGACGCCCGCGACGACATCCATGCCGACCAGCGTCTGAGGCGCGACCTCGTCCGGGCGCTGGGGCGCAACGCGATCACGGAGGCCGGCCGATGCCTCGTCTGAGAAGCGACGAAACCACGCCGGTGCGCTTCACGCTCAACGGCGATCCCGTCACCGGGCGCGCGGAGCCGCGCATGCTCCTTTCCGATTTCCTGCGTCACGAATGCGGTGCGACCGGCACTCATGTCGGCTGCGAGCATGGCGTGTGTGGAGCCTGCACGATCCGGATCGGCGGGACCTTGGCGCGCTCCTGCCTGACGCTGGCCGTCCAGGCGGATGGGGCGACGATCGAGACGGTCGAGGGGCTGGCGCCGCAGCCGGGGCGGCTCTCCGCCCTGCAGGACGCGTTCCGCCGGCATCACGCCCTGCAATGTGGCTTCTGCACCGCCGGCATCCTGATGTCGCTCGACACCCTGCTCTCGGACGAACCCGATGCGGACGAGGCCCGCATCCGCGACGTGCTGGGCGGCCACCTGTGCCGATGCACGGGCTACGAGCCGATCGTGCGCGCAGCCCTCGATGCGCAATCGCGACTGAAGAACGGGAAGACCCATGTTTGATCTCGGCACCTCTTTCCTGGCGGCAGCGGAGCGCGATCCCGACGCAACCGCGATCGTGGACGGAGACGTCAGGCTGACCTACCGCCAGTGGTATCGCCGCATCTCGAGCGTCGCGGCACGGCTGAAGGCGTCCGGGCTTTCCCGCGGCGACCATGTCGTCACCGCCCTCCAGAACCGCTGGGAGGCGGCGACCATCCACTGGGCGTGCCAATTCCTGGGCCTGATCGTCACGCCGGTGAACTGGCGCGCCAAGGCCGAGGAGATCGATTTCTTCCTCAGCGACAGCGACGCCCGGCTGCTCGTCCTGGAGGCCGTGTCGCGTGACGCCGGAACGGGACCGGCGGCCGAGCGTGGCGTCGCGCTCGTCGATCTCGATGTCACGACGGGATTCGTCGACGAGAATTCCGACGTGCCGGACGTCATGCCCGAAGCCGACGCCGATGACTGGTCGCTGATGCTCTACACCTCGGGCACGACCGGCAATCCGAAAGGCGTGCCGCGCCGGCATCGCGCCGAGCGCGCCGGCGCCATCGCCCATGTCGCGCAGAACACCTACCGGCGCGGCGAGCGGACACTCGGCGTCATGCCGCTCTACCACACGATGGGCGTGCGCTCGCTCCTCTCCATGT
>JAEZEN010000396.1 GCA_023433185.1 Pseudomonadota bacterium
CGAGTGGGTCTTGCCCTTGTCGTGGTCGAAGAACACGCCCGGCGAGCGGTGCATCTGCGAAACGATGACGCGCTCGGTGCCGTTGACGATGAAGGTGCCGTTCGACGTCATGAAGGGCATGTCGCCCATGTAGACGTCCTGCTCCTTGATGTCCTTGACCGATTTGGCCTGGGTCTCTTCGTCCACTTCGAACACGATCAGGCGAAGCGTGACCTTGAGGGGCGCTGCGAACGTCATGTCGCGCTGCCGGCACTCGTCGACGTCATACTTCGGCTGCTCGAACTCGTACTTCACGAATTCGAGGGAGGCCGTGTTGGAAAAGTCGGTGATCGGGAAGACCGACTTGAAGACTGCCTGCAGCCCCTCTTCGGCCCGACCGCCCTTGGGCTCGTCGACGAGGAGGAACTGATCGTACGAGGCCTTCTGGACCTCGATCAGATTCGGCATCTCCGTGACTTCGCGAATGCTGCCGAAAGATTTGCGTACCTTACGGCGGCCGTTGAACGTGGTAGCCATACCAGCTCCTCAATGTTCTCGATGTCTCGGAGGCAAATGTCCGAAGGCCCGACTATCAGCCGTCGGACCTCTGGACATCTGCCTTGCTTTTCTTGTCATCAGGGCCCGGTGAGTGGGAGGGAGCCCCGGTAAATTCCGCAACTCGTTACACGGGGAACCGCACCAGCCCCGTTACCATTGCACTGGAGTTCAAGACTCCGAATTCGTGATTGTCCTGCCCGGCCATCCAATCGCGCGGGAGGAGGCATGTCGCAAACACCATAATTGCGACATAAATAGGGCAGCGCGGCATCTCTGCCGCGCCACCCCGAATCGTTTGTCCGTAGACGAGATTACTTCAGGTCGACCTTGGCGCCGGCAGCTTCAAGCTTCTTCTTGATGTCCTCGGCCTCGGCCTTCGGAGCAGCTTCCTTCACGGCCTTCGGCGCGCCTTCGACGAGAGCCTTGGCTTCGCCGAGGCCCAGGCCGGTGATGGCGCGGACTTCCTTGATGACGTTGATCTTGTTGTCACCGAACGAGGTGAGGATCACGTCGAATTCAGTCTTCTCTTCAGCAGCAGCGGCCGGAGCGGCGCCCGGAGCAGCAGCGGCAACGGCGACCGGAGCGGCGGCCGAAACGCCCCACTTCTCTTCGAGCAGCTTCGACAGTTCCGAAGCCTCGAGAACGGTGAGGGCCGAGAGGTCGTCTACGAGTTTGGCGAGATCAGCCATTTGATTTCACTTCCTGAGTGTCAGTTTCAGTTCGAACCACGGGGCGCGACCTGCGCCCCGATGTGGGTTGGTGTGCCTTAGGCCGCTTCATTGCTCTTCTCGGCATGAGCCGAGATAACCCGTGCAACCGCACCGCCTGGAGCCTGCAAGACAGACGCGATACGCGTGCCGGGCTGCTTGAGCATCCCTGCGAGCGTGGCGCGAAGCTGGTCCAGCGACGGCATCGTGGCGAGCGCCTTGACGTTGTTGGCGTCGAGCCCGGTCTTCCCCATCGCGCCGCCGAGAACCACAAACTTCTGGTTCTTGTCAGCGAAAGCAGCCGCGACTTTCGGCGCGACCATGGGATCCTGGGCAAAGGCGACGACGGTCGGGCCGGTAAACAGGCCCGAGATGTCGGCGTTGTCGGTTTCTTTCAGAGCAAGCTTGGCAAGGCGGTTCTTGGCAACCTTGATCGTGCCGCCAGCAGCTTTCATCTGCCGGCGGAGCGACTCGAGGTCAGCCACGGTCAGGCCGGCATTTTTGGCCACAACGATCGACCCAGCGCCCGCAAAGGACGACTGGAGCGAGCTGATGACCTCAGCCTTTTCCGCTCTTTCCACTCTTAGTCTCCACATTTGACCCGGCGGAACACCGGGCCGTCTGCCAATTGCTGCCCTCGATGGTCGAGGTCAGCGGTTGATGCCTGTCAACCGAGCCGACGCTGTCGGGGGTAATGCCCCTTGGCGGCAACTGGCCTGGTTCGAACCAGAAGGTCTCCGGCTGATCGCCGAAATCTGGTCGTCACCCCGTCTATTGCTGGCAGGTTTAAGAGCTCGCGCTCGCCGGCAGTCTCGGACAGGACTTCTGCTCCACGGGGGAGCATCTCTGGCGGCCGAAGCCGCCAGAAACCTTCTTGCCGCCCTGGGCGGCGAGCCCGGCGGC
The DNA here is from genome assembly GCA_023433185.1 of Pseudomonadota bacterium. The sequence continues at coordinate 2,148 of JAEZEN010000396.1, forward strand.
CGAAGCCGCCAGAACTCAGTATCTTCTTACGCCGAAGCGTTGACTGACGAGGGGTCGACGTGCACGCCGGGGCCCATGGTCGAGGACACCGCGACGCGCTTGACGTAGGTGCCCTTGGCGCCGGTCGGCTTCGAACGGTTCACCGCATCGGCGAACGCGCGGATGTTCTCGAGCAGCGCTTCCTCGCTGAACGAGACCTTGCCGACGCCGGCATGCAGGATGCCCGCCTTCTCGACGCGGAGGACCACGCGCACCTGCTGCGGCTGCTGGCCCGGCTGCCCTCCCCCTGGACGGGGCCGATGGCCGAAGCCGTGCTGTCCATGCTGGAATCTGTCATTAAGGATCCTGATTCCACCCGGTTCGTCGCCCAGCTGTGCCGGCTCGCCGACGAACGGCTCACGGCCGAGGCCGCTCCCCGGCTGCAGGCCCTGGCCGAGATGCACGGCAAATGGCCGCTGGTCGAGCTCGCCGAGACCCTCCGGTTCCGCCGCGACATGCTCCAGGAGCTGGCGCCTCCCCCCGGCCTCCCCGCCGCACCGCAGCCCACCCGAGGAGACAGACGATGACCGACGGCACGCGCGAGGCCGACCGCGAGGTCCTGCGCCCGCACGCCGAACAGGAGTACGCGCGGGAGCTCGCCCGGCTGGCCGAACTGGACGAGCGGCCCCGCCCTCCGGGCTGGAGGCTCTCGCCTTGGGCCGTCACGACGTACCTGCTCGGCGGCGAACTCCCCGACGGGACCGTCGTCACGCCCAAGTACGTCGGCCCCCGGCGGCTGGTCGAGGTCGCCGTCGCGACCCTGGCGACGGACCGCGCCCTGCTCCTGCTCGGCGTCCCGGGCACCGCCAAGACATGGGTGTGGGAGCACCTGGCCGCGGCGATCAGCGGGGACTCCACCCTGCTCGTGCAGGGCACGGCCGGGACCCCTGAGGAGGCGATCCGCTACGGCTGGAACTACGCCCGGCTGCTCGCCGAGGGCCCGTCCGAGCGCGCGCTGGTGCCCGGGCCGCTGATGCGGGCGATGCGGCTGGGCGCGGTGGCGCGCGTCGAGGAGCTCACCCGGATCCCCTCCGACGTGCAGGATGCCCTCATCACGATCCTGTCGGAGAAGACCCTGCCGATCCCCGAGCTCGGCACCGAGGTCCAGGCCCGCCGGGGCTTCACCGTGATCGCCACCGCCAACGACCGCGACCGGGGCGTCAACGAGCTGTCCAGCGCGCTGCGCCGCCGCTTCAACACCGTCGTCCTGCCCGTCCCCGCCTCCGCCGAGGACGAGGTCGAGATCGTCTCCCGCCGCGTCGCGCAGCTGGGCCGCGCCCTGGAGCTCCCCGACGCCTCGACGGGCCTGGCGGAGATCCAGCGGGTCGTCACCGTCTTCCGCGAGCTGCGCTCCGGCCTCACCGAGGACGGCCGCACCCGGCTGAAGACCCCCAGCGGCAACCTGAGCACCGCCGAGGCGATCTCCGTCATCGCCAGCGGCCTGGCCCTCGCCGCCCATTTCGGCGACGGCTCCCTGCGCCCCGGTGACATCGCCGCGGGCCTCCAGGGCGCCGTCGTCTCCGACCCCGTCTCCGACCGCGTCGTCTGGCGGGAGTACCTGGAGACCGTCGTCCGCGACCGCCCGGGCTGGCGCGACCTCTACCAGGCCTGCCGGGACACCGCTCTCTGATCCACCGCTCCGCCGATCCGCCCGTCCCCTTCCCCGCCCGCTCACACCCGGAGGTCCGCTTGACCGTCGAGGTCTTCGGCATCCGCCACCACGGCCCCGGTTCGGCCCGCGCCCTGCGCCGGGCCCTGGAGGCCTACCGCCCCGACCTCGTCC
>JAEZEN010000486.1 GCA_023433185.1 Pseudomonadota bacterium
CGTCAACGTCCGCATCGACCGCAAGCGCAAGCTGCCGGTCACCGCCCTGCTCCACGCGCTCGACATGTCGAGCGAGGAGATCCTCAACACCTTCTACAACCGCGTCACCTTCGTGCGCGGCTCCGGCGGCTGGCAGATCCCGTTCGTCGCCGACCAGTGGCGCGGCAACAAGCCGGCCTTCGACATCGTCGATGCCAAGTCGGGCGAGGTCGTGTTCCCGGCGGGCCAGAAGATCAGCCCGCGCGCGGCCAACAAGGCCGGCAAGGACGGTCTCGAGACCCTGCTCATCCCGACCGAGGAGGTGTTCGGCCGCTACAGCGCCTATGACCTGATCAACGAGAGCACCGGCGAGATCTACATCGAGGCCGGCGACGAGCTGACCCCGGAGAATCTGGAGAAGCTCGACAAGGCCGGCGTCGACCGGCTCGAGCTGCTCGACATCGACCATGTCAACACCGGCGCCTGGATCCGCAACACGCTGAAGGCGGACAAGTCCGAGGACCGCGACAGCGCGCTGGCCGACATCTACCGGGTCATGCGCCCGGGCGAGCCGCCGACCAAGGAGACCGCCGAGGCGCTGTTCGCCGGCCTGTTCTTCGATCCGGAGCGCTACGACCTCTCGGCCGTCGGCCGCGTGAAGCTCAACATGCGCCTCGGCCTCGACGCCGACGACACGATCACCACCCTGCGCACCGAGGACATCGTCGCGGTCGTCAAGGAGCTGGTGAACCTGAAGGACGGCAAGGGCGAGATCGACGACATCGACAATCTCGGCAACCGCCGCGTGCGCTCGGTCGGCGAGCTGCTCGAGAACCAGTATCGCGTCGGCCTGCTCCGCATGGAGCGCGCCGTGAAGGAGCGGATGAGCTCGGTCGACGTCTCGACCGTGATGCCGAACGACCTGATCAACGCGAAGCCCGCGGTCGCCGCGGTGCGGGAATTCTTCGGCTCGTCGCAGCTCTCGCAGTTCATGGACCAGACCAACCCGCTCTCCGAGGTCACGCACAAGCGCCGCGTCTCGGCGCTCGGGCCGGGCGGCCTCACCCGCGAGCGCGCGGGCTTCGAGGTCCGCGACGTCCATCCGACGCACTATGGCCGCATCTGCCCGATCGAGACGCCGGAAGGCCCGAACATCGGCCTGATCAACTCGCTCGCCAGCTTCAGCCGGGTGAACAAGTACGGCTTCATCGAGACGCCCTACCGGAAGGTCGTGGACGGCAAGGTCACCAAGGACGTCGTCTATCTCTCCGCCATGGAAGAGGCGAAGCATACGATCGCCCAGGCGAATGCCGAGCTCGACAAGGCCGGCCACTTCGTCGAGGACCTGGTGTCGTCGCGCCAGGCCGGGGAGTTCCTGATGGCGCCGCGCGACACCATCACGCTGATGGACGTGTCGCCGAAGCAGCTCGTCTCGGTCGCGGCCTCGCTCATTCCGTTCCTCGAGAATGACGACGCCAACCGCGCCCTCATGGGCTCGAACATGCAGCGCCAGGCGGTGCCGCTGGTGCGCGCCGAGGCGCCGTTCGTCGGCACCGGCAGGGAGGAGACGGTCGCCCGCGATTCCGGCGCCGCCATCGCCGCGCGCCGCACCGGCATCGTCGACCAGGTCGACGCGGCCCGCATCGTCGTGCGCGCCACGGACGAGGTCGAGGCCGGCAAGTCGGGCGTCGACATCTACACGCTGATGAAGTTCCAGCGCTCGAACCAGAACACCTGCATCAACCAGCGGCCGCTGGTGAAGAAGGGCGACCTGGTCCAGGCCGGCGACGTGATCGCCGACGGTCCCTCGACCGATCTCGGCGAGCTGGCTCTCGGCCGCAACGTGCTCGTCGCGTTCATGCCCTGGAACGGCTACAACTTCGAGGATTCCATCCTGATCTCCGAGCGGATCGTCAAGGACGACGTCTTCACCTCGATCCACATCGAGGAGTTCGAGGTCATGGCTCGCGACACCAAGCTCGGGCCGGAGGACATCACCCGCGACATCCCGAACGTCGGCGAGGAGGCGCTGCGCAACCTCGACGAGGCGGGCATCGTCTATATCGGTGCCGAGGTTGAGCCGGGCGACATCCTCTGCGGCAAGATCACGCCGAAGGGCGAATCGCCGATGACGCCGGAGGAGAAGCTCCTCCGCGCCATCTTCGGCGAGAAGGCCAGCGACGTGCGCGACACCTCGCTGCGGCTGCCGCCGGGCGTCTCGGGCACGGTCGTCGAGGTCCGCGTCTTCAACCGGCACGGCATCGACATCGACGACCGCACCCGGGCGATCCAGACCGAGGAGAAGGACCGGCTCCGCAAGGACGCCGAGGACGAGCGCGCCATCCTGAAGCGTTCCTCCTACGCCCGCCTGCGCGAGATGCTGCTCGGCCAGACCGCCGTCGGCGCGCCCAAGGGCGTGAAGAAGGGCGGAACGATCGACGCCGAGGCGCTGGACTCGGTCGAGCCGCACGAATGGTGGAAGTTCGCGGTGAAGGACGACAAGGTCCAGGCCGACCTCGAGGCCGTGAAGGCCCAGTATGACGAGGCCGAGGCCGCGATCCGCCGCCGACTGGAAGACCGGATCGAGAAGCTGGAGCGGGGCGACGAGCTGCCGCCGGGCGTGCTCAAGATGGTCAAGGTGTTCGTCGCGGTGAAGCGCAAGCTGCAGCCGGGCGACAAGATGGCCGGCCGTCACGGCAACAAGGGCGTCATCAGCCGCATCCTGCCGGAAGAGGACATGCCCTTCCTGGAGGACGGCACCGCCGCCGACATCGTGCTGAACCCGCTGGGCGTGCCCTCGCGCATGAACGTCGGGCAGATCTTCGAGACCCATCTCGGCTGGGC
>JAEZEN010000509.1 GCA_023433185.1 Pseudomonadota bacterium
GGCCTGCTCCGTCTGGTCTCGTGCCACTGGCGGGCGGACCGCCTGCCGCGCCCCGCGACGCGCCTGCCGCTCGTGGCCATCGGCCCCGCCGACGGCTGGTGCGACGATCCCGGCGACCGGAACTACAACCGCCCCGTGGCTCTGCCCTATCCAGCCAGCCACGAGGCGATGGCCCGCGACGACGCCCTCTACGACATCGTCGTCATACTCGACTGGAATCTCGGCCATCCGGTGCCGGGCCGCGGTTCGGCGATCTTCTTCCATCTTGCCGCACCGGGATTCGCGCCCACCGCCGGGTGCGTGGCCGTGACATTGCCGGCGATGCGCCGGGTGCTGGCGCTTGCCGGGCCGGAAACGGTCATGGACATCGGACGATCGTGATCGCGCGGCGAACCTGAACCCCGGACAACAAGCCGTTCAGAGCGGGTGCATGACGGCGCCGGTAGTCTCCTGACTGTCAGCTTCCAGAGGGCGAGGGGTCGTCGGAAGCCCAAGAAACGGAGACGAGATCATGAAGACGTTTGCGATCGCCCTGGGTGCGCTTGGCCTGTTCGTCGGCGCCAGCATCACCGAAGCCAGTGCCGGCGGCAGCCGGGTCGTCATCGACCAGTACGGGCGCGGCAACGCCGCCGCCGCCGGTCAGAATGGCCACGGCAATTTCACCCGCATCTGGCAGCAGGGCAAGGGCAACAGCCAGACCACCCAGCAGAACGGCAACGGCAACCGCATCGTCGCCGGCCAGGATGGCAAGTTCAACTATGCCTTCAGCTACCAGGGCGGCAAGAACAACCTGGTCGGCGTGGCGCAGATGGGCAAGAACAACAATGCCATCGCGACCCAGAAGGGCAAGAACAACGTCTCGGCGACCATCCAGGTCGGAAAAGGTCTGGACGCCGAAACCCACCAGGTCGGTCGCGGCAACATGGCCGTGGTCATCCAGGGCAACTGACCGGCCCGACACGTCGCCGGGCGCGCGCCGACGCGGCCCGCCCGGCTCCCCTCTCAGGTGATGGAGGATTCTTCCATGTTGCGTCTACGTTACCTCCTCCCGGCGCTTCTCGTGCCCGTCGCCGCGGGAGCGGCCACGGCCGGCGGCGTGACCGCCGGCAAAGCGCCGATGCCGATGAGCTGCGAAATCCGGGTGAGCGACACGCCCCTCGGCTGGCAGGTCGAGCCGGTGGCTTTGTCCACCACGGGCCTGTCCGGCGCCTACGACTTCACCGTCGCGAAGGTGTCGAAGGGCGGAACGGCGGTTTCCTCGCAGAGCGGCGACTTCGTCACCGCCCCCGGTACCCCCACCGTCCTCGGCACGGCCGTCTTCGACCGCAAGGGGACGATCGCGGCGGAACTCACCGTTCGCTGGTCCGGCGGCGCCGTGTCCTGCGCCCGGAGCTATCCGGGCACCTGACGGGCGCCGGGCCAGCATATCGCGGCGGTGGCCGCCCCGGGTCGCGGAGTGGCTGGCTCCGCGGCCCGGTGCCGCATCGGCGGCTCAGATGATCATGAAGTCGTCGTGGCCGATGTCGAGGTTCTTGCCGACCTTGGCGAAGACCTTGTCACCGCCCGCCTTGCCGCCGTTCTTGTCGTAGGAGAGCGTCCCGGCCTTGCGGTCGTAGACGATCTGCGCGTCCGGCCCGCGGGCCTTGCCGACGGCGAAATGGTCGGCATCGAGCTCGCCGCGCGGTCCGACCTTCTTGAACACGTGCTTGTCCAGGTAGATCATGTCCTGCCCGGGCGTGAAGTCGGTGATCGTATCGACGTTCGACTTCTTGAGGGCCTCGTGGAAGCTGAAGGCGTCGGCCCCGCCGCCGCCGGTCAGCTTGTCGTTGCCCTTGCCGCCGACCAGGAGATCGCTGCCCGCGCCGCCCTTCAGGTTGTCGTTGCCGGCGCCGCCGTAGATCGTGTCGTTGCCGCCGAGGCCGGACAGCTGGTCACGGCCGCCGAGGCCCTGGATGTAGTCGTCGCCCTCGGTGGGCAGCGGCTGGCCGGGCACGGTCTGCGACGCGTTCACGACGTTGGAGGCGTTCGTGCCGATGATCGTGACGCCCTCGACGGGGGGCGGGGGCGGCGTGATCAGCGTCAGCACGACGTCGTTGCCGTCGCCCCCGCGATAGCTGATCTCGAATGTATCCCGGTTGACGACGATGGCGGCGCCTTCCGCCAGGCCCTTGAACGTGCCGACCACCGAATCGGTGCCATCGTTGTCGATGATGGTGAAGGTCGTGCCCAGGACCGGGTCGAACCCGTCGAGGAGCGTCAGGTCGAGGACCGCCTGATCGAGGCTGACCGTCCCCTTGACGACGATCTGGTCGTAGCCGGCGTGGGCGGCGTCGAGTTCGATCATGAGCTGTGCCGATGCGGCGAGCGAGAGATCGCCGGTCGTGAAGAGGCCGCCGGTCTGTCGGATGCCCTTCTTGCGCTGCCGAGAAGAGAGCCCGGATGGCCGCGGTGCCTCAATCCTCGAGATATATGAGCGGCCTAGTCATATCTTCTCTTCCGCAGGTCACGGTCTTCTCTTGCCCGGATCACGGCCGGCCACGGCGGTCGACAGGGGTCCTGTCCCGGAGGGCTCCCGGCCTTGGCAGGCCTCGCCGCGCCCGTGTACCCTGCCGCCGGCAGCGTTCGGGAGGCGGCAATGGCGTACTGGCTCTTCAAGTCCGAGGCGGATGTGTTCTCGTGGGACGACCTGGTCAAGGCCGGGAAGGCCGGCACGGAATGGACCGGCGTCCGGAACTTCAGCGCCCGGAACTTCATGCGGGCCATGAAGAAGGGCGACCGCGGCTTCTACTACCACAGCAACGGCGACAAGGCCGTGGTGGGCATCGCCGAAGTGATTGCGGAGGCTCACCCCGATTCGACAGACGACACCGGCAAGTGGGACTGCGTCGATATCCGCGCCGTCGAGAAAGTGCCGAACCCGGTGACGCTCGCCGCGATCAAGGCCGAGCCGAAGCTCGGGGAGATGGCGCTCGTCCGCCTCAGCCGGCTCTCCGTCCAGCCCGTCACCGACGCGGAGTGGAAGATCGTCCTCGGGATGGCCGGCGCCTGAAGGCGCCGGCAACGAGCGCTTCCGTCCGTGGCAGCCTGCGCGGCGCAAAGCGTCGCGGACCGCAGACTTGCAACCGCCGCCCGGGACGCGTTTATTCGGGCCGCGGAGGAACCCGCCGGACGTTGCGGCGGGACGCGCATGCGGGAGGCATCATGTCCGAGAAGGTCTATCCGGTTCCGGCCGAGTGGGCGGCGCGCGCCTGGGTCGACGAGGCGAAGTACCACGAGATGTACGCGCGCTCGGTGGAGGATCCGGAGGGCTTCTGGCGCGAGCAGGCGGCGCGGATCGACTGGATCAGGCCCTTCACCACGGTCAAGAACACCCGCTATGCGCCGGACGTGTCGATCAGGTGGTACGAGGATGGCACCCTCAACGTCGCCGCCAACTGCCTCGACCGCCACCTCGTCACCCGCGGCGACCGGCCGGCGATCATCTGGGAGGGCGACGATCCCTCCGAATCGCGTCGAATCACCTATCGCGAGCTGCATCGCGAGGTCTGCACCTTCGCCAACGTGCTGAAGACGCTCGGCGTCAAGCGCGGCGACCGCGTCACGATCTACATGCCGATGATCCCCGAGACCGCGGCGGCGATGCTCGCCTGCGCGCGGATCGGCGCGGTCCATTCGGTCGTCTTCGGCGGCTTCTCGGCCGACAGCCTCGCCGGCCGCATCGACGATTGCGGCTCGAAGCTCGTCATCACCGCCGACGAAGGGCTCCGCGGCGGCCGCAAGGTGCCGCTCAAGCACAACACCGATCTTGCGCTCGCCAAGTCGGTGGGCGACGTCCAGGTGCTGGTCGTGCGTCGCACCGGTGGCGAGGTCGCCATGCATCGCGGCCGCGACCACTGGTACCACGAGCTTGCCGCCACCGTGTCCGCCGATTGCCCGGCGGAGGAGATGGGGGCGGAGGATCCGCTCTTCATCCTCTATACCTCGGGCTCCACCGGCAAGCCGAAGGGCGTGCTCCACACGACCGGCGGCTACCTGGTCTATGCCTCGCTCACCCACCACTACGTGTTCGACTACCACGACGGCGACGTCTACTGGTGCAGTGCCGATGTCGGCTGGGTGACCGGCCACACCTACATCGTCTACGGGCCGCTCGCCAACGGCGCGACGACGGTGATGTTCGAGGGCGTGCCGAACTATCCGACGACCAGCCGCTTCTGGGAGGGGGTCGACAAGCACGCGGTCAACATCTTCTACACCGCGCCGACGGCGATCCGCGCGCTGATGGGGGCGGGCGACGAGCCGGTGACCCGCACCTCGCGGAAATCGCTCCGCCTCCTCGGCACGGTCGGCGAGCCGATCAATCCCGAGGCCTGGGAATGGTACAACCGCGTGGTGGGCGAGGGCCGCTGCCCGATCGTCGACACCTGGTGGCAGACCGAGACCGGCGGCGCTCTTATCTCCCCGCTCCCCGGTGCGACGCCGCTCAAGCCCGGCTCGGCGACGCGGCCGCTGTTCGGCATCAAGCCGGCGCTGGTCGACGCCGAGGGCAACTTCCTCGAAGGGGCGACCGCGGGCAACCTCGTCATCACCAACTCGTGGCCCGGCCAGATGCGCACCGTCTACGGCGACCACGAGCGCTTCGTGCAGACCTATTTCTCGACCTACAAGGGGCTCTACTTCACCGGCGACGGCTGCCGGCGGGACGCGGACGGCTACTACTGGATAACCGGCCGCGTCGACGACGTGCTCAACGTCTCGGGCCACCGCCTCGGTACCGCCGAGATCGAATCGGCGCTGGTCGCCTACGACAAGGTCGCCGAAGCGGTGGTGGTCGGCTATCCGCACCCGGTCAAGGGGCAGGGCATCTATGCCTATGTCACGCTGATGGCCGGGGTCACGCCGGACGAGGCGCTCAGGAAGGACCTCGTCCTCTGGGTGCGGCGCGAGATCGGGCCGTTCGCGGCGCCGGACATCATCCAGTTCGCGCCAGGCCTGCCGAAGACCCGCTCCGGCAAGATCATGCGGCGCATCCTGAGAAAGATCGCCGAGGGTGAAGTCTCCAGCCTGGGCGACACTTCCACCCTGGCCGATCCGTCGGTTGTGGACGACCTGGTGCGCAACAGCGGAACGGCCCAAGCCGCATAGGCGGCGTCGGTGGGCGCAGGCCTCTCTGAAAT
>JAEZEN010000614.1 GCA_023433185.1 Pseudomonadota bacterium
CCGCGTCTCGCGCCCCGGGGGGATCAGGCCCAGGAAGCCGGCGATCCGCTGCCAGATGGTAATGGCGACGTTCTCCTTGACCGAATGGATGAGGATCAGGCCCTCGCCCTTGCGGTCCTCGCTGACATAGCCGATGCGCCATGTGCCGAGCGCCTCGTGCATGTCGCGGATGCGGGCCGGCTTGCCGCGCACCGTGAGTTCGCCGCCGGTGACCCCGCCGCCGACCAGCGCCTTGACCAGTTCGCTCCGTCCCGCGCCGACCAGCCCGTAGAGCCCGAGGATCTCGCCGCGGCGGAGCTGGAAGGAGATGTCGCGATGCCCGACGCTGGTGGCGATGCCGCGGGCTTCGAGCACCACGTCGCCGGCGTCGATGGTGCGCGCCCTGATCTCGGCGATCCGCTCCTCGCGGCCGATCATCAGCGAGACCAGCTTGCCGCGGGTCATCTCGGCCATCGGCACGCCGACGGCGGCATTCCTGCCGTCGCGAAGCACCGTCACCCGGTCGGCGATCTCGAACACCTCCTCGAGCTTGTGGCTGACGAAGAGCATCGCCACGCCCTCGGCGCGGAGCTTGCGGAGCAGCGTGAACAGCGCCGCCGTCTCGTGCTCGGTGATCGACGCCGTGGGCTCGTCGAGGAGGAGGATCTTCGCCTCCAGCGACAGCGCCTTGGCGATCTCGACGATCTGCATCTGGGCGACGGACAGCGTCCGCACCTCGGCCCGGGTGTCGATGCCCCGGTCGAGCAGGTCGAGATAGCGCCGCGCCTCGCGGTCGACCGCGGCATAGTCGATCAGGCCGTTGCGGGTCGGCAGCCGTTCGAGGGCGATGTTCTCGCCCACCGAGAAGCGCGGCACGAGGTTGCGCTCCTGGTGGACGGCGCTGATGCCGGCGGCGATGGCGTCGCGCGGCGTCGCGAAATGCACCTCGCGCCCGTCGATCAGGACGCGGCCCTCGTCGGGCTGGTAGACGCCGGTGATGATCTTGATCAGGGTCGACTTGCCGGCCCCGTTCTCGCCCATCAGCGCGTGGATCTCGCCGGGCCGGAGCTCCAGCGAGACGCTGTCGAGCGCCCGGACGCCGGGAAAGGACTTGCTCGCCGTCTCGACCGTCAGCTGCATCACGCCGTCCCCGTCCGCACCGCCCGCCAGCGGTTGAGCCACACGGCGGCGAGGATCAGCGCGCCGAGCAGGAACTGCACCCAGTAGGGGTCGACCTTGGCGAGCACCATGCCGTTCTCGATGAGGGCGATCAGCACCACCGCGAACATCGTGCCCAGCACCGAGATGTAGCCGCCGGTGAGGGCCGCGCCGCCGATGATCGGGGCGGCGAAGGAGAGCAGCAGCCAGTCGGCGCCGATGGTCGGCTGCGCCGAGCCGAGCTGGGCGACCGCCAGCACCGCGGCGCCTGCGGCCAGCGTGCCGGAAAGCACATGGGCGAGGACGATGACCTTCTGCTCGGAGATGCCGGAGAGGCGGGCCGCGGTGGCGTTGCCGCCATAGGCGAGCAGCTGCCGGCCGGGGATGGTGCGGGTGAAGAACACCCCAAGGATCGCCGCAACCAGGAGCGGCGCTATGAGGAGCAGCGGAAAGGCCCCGATCCGGTCCGAGCCGAAGGTCACCAGCGCCGGCGGCATGTTGTAGAAGGGGATCGACCGGGTGATACCGAGGTTGATGCCGGTGAAGGCCGAGGCCGTCGCCAGCGTGATGATGAAGCCGTTGATCCCGGTGCGGGCGGTCAGGACGCCGTTGATCAGGCCGCCGAGGGCGCCGATAAGGATGGCGAGCGGCACCGCCAGCACCAGCGGGATGCCGAGCACCTCGAGCATGCCCCCCAGCGAGATGGCGACGAGGCCGCCGAGCGCGCCCACCGCGATGTTCATCTGCCCGACGCCGAGCGTCACCATCTGGGCGAAGGCGACCAGAAGCACCACGCAGAAGCTGCGCAGCATCACGTAGATGTTGAACTCGGTGAGGAAGTTGGGGCTGACCAGGGTGAGGACCACGCCGCCGAGGACGATCGCCACCGCGAGGCCCGACCATTCGACGAGAAGCAGGCGGCGGAGCATCAGCGCTGCCTCGCATTGCGGCGCGCCGCATAGACCCCGCGGTAGCGATCGGCCAGCACGGCGAAGAGGAGGATGAGTCCGAGGAAGAGCTGGAGCCAGAAGTTGCCGATCTGGAGGACCAGAAGGCCGCTCCGGATGGTGGTGACGAGGGCGGCGCCGATCATCGTGCCGACCACCGCGACGACGCCGCCCGAGAGCAGCGTGCCGCCCAGCACCGGCCCGAGGAACGACGGCAGCAGCCATTCCTCGCCGCCCACCGAGGGCACAGCCGCCCCGAGGCGGGCGACCACCATCAGCGCCGCGCAGGCGGCGAGGAAGCCCGACAGCGCGTGGCTGATGACGATGACCCGGCCGACCGGCACGCCCGACATCGCCGCAGCCTGCGGGTTGGCGCCGGCGGCGAGGATCTGCCGGCCGAGCGTGGTGTAGCGGTAGAGGACGAAGAGCGCGGCGCCGATCAGGACGGCGATGACCAGCAGCGGCGACAGGAAGGCGCCGATCTTGACGCGGCCGAAGGCGCCGATCTCGGGCGGCAGCGCGCTGTAGGGCACCGCCTTGGTGAGGATCAGCATGGCGCCGAGGAAGAGGCTGGCGCTGGCCAGCGTGATGATGAAGCTGTTGACGCCGGTGCGCACGATCGCGACGCCGTTGAGAAGGCCGAGAAAGGCGCCGAGGGCCAGCGCGCCGACGACGGCGAGCGGGATCGGGATGCCGAGATCCTGGAGCAGGAAGCCGGTGAACATCACCGCGCAGACGCCGATCGAGCCGACGGCGAGGTTCATGCCGCCGGTGGCGAGCACCACCATCTGCGAGAAGCCGATGACGATGTCGACGGCGAGCGAGCGGCCGAGATTGAAGAGGTTGAAGGTCGACAGGAATCCCGGCGCGAGCGACGAGAAGACCACCCACATGAGGGCGACGATTGCAAACAGGCCGATCTGGGCCGAGGTGCCGCCGAGCCTGAGCCGGCGCCGCGCGGGCACCCGATATGCGTCGTCCGTCATGACGCGGCCGCCTTGTCCCATCGGTGCCTCACCTGGGGGTCGCCCACTCTGACGAAGCCGGACGGGACGCCAGCCTTCCCCTTGTGGGAGGGCCAAGACCGCAAGGCGGTCTTGGGGAGAGGTGACGGCCTCGTTGCACGGAACGGTGCGGGAC
>JAEZEN010000536.1 GCA_023433185.1 Pseudomonadota bacterium
AGCCGGCGCCGCTCGAGGCCGTGCCGGACCTGCCGCCGGCGTCCCCGCCGCCCGGGCCTGCGACCCACCCCGCACCCGACACCGCGATCCTCGACCGGCTGCCGGTTGCCCTCGTCCTCTATCGGGAGGACGCCGTGCTTCACGCCAATCGGGCGCTCTTCGACCTTCTCGGCCATGCCGACCTCGCCGCCTTCGTCGCCGCCGGCGGCGTCGGGGCGATCTTCCCTGGCGGCGGAGAGGGCGGCAGGGGCGCGCCCGAGGACGGCCGGGTCGATGTCGTGCGCGCCGACGGCACGCGCCTCGCGGTCGAGGCGCGTCTCCATGCCGTGCCCTGGGCGGGAGCCACGGCGATGATGCTGTCCCTCCTGCGCCTGGCGCCGGAGGCCGCGGAAGATGCCGAGGACGAGGCGCTCGGCGCCTCGGAGGCGGTGGGGCTGGCCGAGCGGGTGCGCGAACTCGAGACGATCCTCGATACCGCGACCGACGGCGTCGTGCTCATCGAGGGCGACGGCCGCATCGCCGGGCTGAACCACACCGCCGAGGCGCTGTTCGGCGTCGAGAGCGACGATGTCGCCGGCGCGCCCTTCACCGACCTCCTCGCCGAGGAGAGCCGGCGCGCCGCGCTCGACTACATCGACGGCCTTGCCGCCAACGGGGTGGCGAGCGTCCTCAACGACGGCCGCGAAGTGATCGGCAAGGCGTTGCGCGGCGGGCTCATCCCGCTGTTCATGACGATCGGGCGGCTCGGCGATTCCGGCAAGTACTGCGCCGTGCTCCGCGACATCACCCACTGGAAGAACGTCGAGGAGGAACTGGTCGCCGCGCGCCGCGCCGCCGAGGCGGCGAACGCCCAGAAGTCGGAGTTCCTCGCCAAGATCAGCCACGAGATCAGGACTCCGCTCAACGCCATCATCGGCTTTTCCGAGGTGATGATGGAGGAGCGCTTCGGGCCGATCGGCAGCGACCGCTATCGCAGCTACCTCAAGGACATCCACGTCTCCGGCGAGCATCTGATGAGCCTGATCAACGACCTGCTGGACCTTTCCAAGGTCGAGGCCGGCAGGCTGGATCTCAGCTTCGAGGCGGTGTCGCTCAACGACGTGATCCGCGACGCCGTGGCCCTCATGCAGCCGCAGGCCAACCGCGAGCGGGTGATCATCCGGACCTCGCTCGCCACTGGCCTGCCCGACGTCGTCGCCGACCTGCGCTCGCTCCGCCAGATCCTCCTCAATCTTCTTTCCAATGCCGTCAAATTCACCCGTTCCGGCGGCCAGGTGATCGTCGCCACCACGCTCGAGGACAGCGGCGAGGTCGTCGTCCGCATCCGCGACACCGGCATCGGCATGTCGGCGGTCGATATCGACACGGCGATGAAGCCCTTCCGCCAGATCGCGACTTCCGGTCGCCCGCGCGAGGGGACGGGCCTCGGCCTGCCGCTGACGAAGGCGCTGGTCGAGGCGAACCGCGCGAGCTTCGCCATCGACAGCGTTCCCAACCAGGGGACCCTCGTCCGCGTCACCTTCCCGACGACCCGGGTGCTGGCCGGCTGACGCGCCGGCCGTGCCGCGGAGCTACGTCGCCAGTTCGGGCAGGTTCCGGAAGAGTTCGAGCGCCTCCGGGTTGGCCAGCGCCTCGCGGTTGTTGACCGGCCGCCCGTGGACGACCTCCCGCACCGCAAGTTCGACGATCTTGTTCGACTTGGTCCGGGGGATGTCGGCAACGGCGACGATCTTCGCCGGGACATGGCGCGGGCTTGCCCCGGTGCGGATCACCTGCTTGATCCGGGCGACGAGCGCGTCGTCGAGAACCGCGCCGTCCTTCAGGCGGACGAACAGGACGACGCGGACGTCGTTGTCCCAGTCCTGGCCGATGGCGAGCGCCTCCATCACCTCGGGGATGGTCTCGACCTGGGCATAGATCTCGGCGGTGCCGATCCGGACGCCGCCCGGATTGAGGGTCGCGTCGGAGCGGCCGTGGATGATCATGCCGCCGTGTCCGGTCCACTCGGCGAAGTCGCCGTGGCACCAGATGCCGGGGAAGCGCTCGAAATAGGCGGCGCGGTACTTCGCCCCGTCGGGATCGTTCCAGAAGGCGACCGGCATCGACGGGAAGGGTCGGGTGCAGACCAGTTCGCCCTTGCCGTGAGCGAGCGGCGCGCCGCCTTCGTCGTAGACATCGACCGCCATGCCGAGGCCCGGCCCCTGGATCTCGCCGCGCCACACCGGCTTCGTCGGCACGCCGAGCACGAAGCAGGAGACGATGTCGGTGCCGCCCGAGATCGAGGCGAGGTGGATGTCGCGCTTGATCGCCTCGTAGACGAAGTCGAAGCTCTCGGCGGCGAGCGGCGAGCCGGTGGACATCATCATCCGCACAGACGACAGGTCGTGGCTCGCGATCGGCCGAAGGCCGGACTTCTTCACCGCGTCGATATACTTGGCCGAGGTGCCGAACACCGTCATGCGCTCGGCGACGGCAAAGTCGAAGAGCGCCGACGGGCCGGGGTGGAAGGGCGAGCCGTCATAGAGCAGCAGCGTCGCCTCGCTCGCCAGCCCGGTCACCAGCCACTTCCACATCATCCAGCCGCAGGTGGTGAAGTAGAAGAGCCGCTCTCCGGCGACGAGGCTCGACTGGAGCTGGTGCTCCTTGAGGTGCTGGAGCAGCGTGCCGCCCGCCGAATGGACGATGCACTTCGGCATGCCCGTCGTCCCGGACGAGAAAAGGATGTAGAGCGGATGCGAGAAGGGCAGACGCTCGTAGGTCACCGGGCCGGCGGCGTAGGGCGCGAGCGTCGCGGCGAGGGACTTCGCGTTTGGCAGCCGGGCCGCCGTCTCCTCGGCCCGGCCGAGATAGGGCACCACGATCACCGGTGGCGACCCCGGCAGGCCGGCGACGATCTCGGCGAGCTTGTCGGAATTGTCGATGACCTTGCCGGCGTAGTAGTAGCCGTCGGCCGCGATGAAGAGCTTCGGGGCGATCTGGCCGAAGCGGTCGAGCGCCCCGCGGGGCCCGAAGTCGGGCGAGGCCGAGGACCACACCGCGCCGATCGAGGCCGCGGCGAGGGTGGCGGCGATCGCCTCGGGCATGTTCGGCATCAGGCCGGCGATGCGATCACCCGGCCCGATGTCGAGGGCGCGGAACGCCTGCTGCAGGCGCGAGACCATGTCCGTCAGCGCGCGCCAGCTGAGCCGCGCCTCGACCCGGTCCTCGCCGCGGAAGACGATCGCCTCGCTCGCGTCGCTCCGGCGAAGAAGATTCTCGGCAAAGTTGAGCCGCGCATCCGGGAAGAACCGGGCGCCGGCCATCGCGTCCGCCTCGAAAAGATGCGTCCCGCCTTTGTCGCCGATCACCCCGGCGAAGTCCCAGACCAGCCCCCAGAACGCGCCCGGATCCTCGACGGACCACTGGTGCAGGCTGTCGTAGTCGGGGAACCGGAGGCCGGTGCGCTGCTCCGCTTCTCGCGCGAAGCGTGTGACCGGAAGTGCTTCCAGCCCGCTCGGGGTCCAGAGCGGGATTTCGCTGGTGCCGTTCAAGTGCGGGCTCCGGGATCGGGGAGGGATCGGGAAATCACGAATTTCCTTGCGAATCCGAGCATTTCTTCCTATCCGGAAGCCGGCTAGTCAAGAGGCGAACAGCGCAAATGGCACGGACACGGTCCCGCGGCACCCGGCGCCTCGCGGTGATGGTTCTTGCCGTCGTCGCGATAATCGGCGCCGTTGCGGTCGCCGTGCCGTTCCTCATATCGAGCGATGCGGTCAAGAAGCGCATCTCGGACCAGATCACCTACTTCACCGGCCGAACGTTCACCTTCACCGGCGACGCGAAGCTCCGCCTGTTCCCGTACCTGACGGTGCGGCTACAGGACGTGCAACTGGCCAACCCGGACGGCCGGAGTCCCTTCATCTCGGGCGGCGTGATGATCGGCAAGCTCGAGATCCTGCCGCTGCTGACCGGGCGACTGGAGTTCGCCGAGTTCCGGCTGGCCAATCCGAAGATCGCGCTGGCCGTGGACGCCGAGGGGGCACCCAACTGGATCCTCGATCAGGGGGTGGTCGGCACGCTCGCCTCGAAGGGCGATTCCGAACTGCCCGCGGACGACCCGTCGCCACCGTCGGCGCGGGCCGACATCAGCCTCGGCCGCTTCCTGATCCGCAACGGCACCGTCACCTATGCCGATGCCCGCAACGGGATGGCCGAGACCTTCACCGATGTGAACGTCGACCTCGACTGGCGAAGCACCGTCGATGCGGCGAACGGCAAGGGTGGCTTCAAGTGGCGCGACCAGCCGGTCACCTTCACCGGCGAGATCAATGCCCCTCTGACGCTGCTTGCAGGCGGCCATTCGCCTTTCCGGGTGACGGCGGAATCCGCTCCCGCCACGCTGGCCTTCGAAGGCGTGGCGCGGCAGTTCGACGGCATGCAGCTCGAGGGCGACGCGAGCTTCCGCGTGCCGTCGATCCCGGCTCTCGCCGCATGGCTCGGCACCCCGCTCGGCGAGCGGGTCCTGGTCGGCGCGGCCTCGCTGTCGGGGAAGCTGACGTGGGTCGCCGCCACCTTCAACCTGCAGAACGCCACGATCGACATCGACGGCAATGTCGGCGAAGGCGCACTGACGGCGACGCTGGTGAGTGGACGGCCCAGCTTCCAGGGGACGCTCGATTTCGCGAGCTTCGACTCCGCCCCGGCCGTCGCGGTGCTCGAGTCGGCGATCGACGCGAATGGCGCCTGGCGGGACACCCCGGTCAACCTGCCCATCGTCGGCGCCGCCGATCTCGACCTCCGCCTCTCGGCGGGCCAGGCCCTGGCCGGAGGCACGGAGATCGGTCCGCTGGCGATGACCCTGCTGGCGCGGAACGGGGACCTCATGGTCGAGGTCGGCGAGGCGCATCTCGGCAATGGCTTCGTCGACGCACGCCTCCAGGCGCGCATCGTCGACGAGGTGCTCTCGGTGGCGGCGGCGCTGAAGGGCGAAGACGTTGCGGCCGAGGGGGTGGCGGGTCTGTTCGGCATGACCGGCGTCACCGGGACGGGTGAGGTCGCGGTGACGGTGGCGGGTGAAGGCGCGACCTGGGGCGAACTGGTCTCGGACCTGACCGGAACGGTCAACCTCGACCTTGCCGGCGGTGCCCTGACCGGGATCGACCTCGCCGGAATACCCGCGGCGGTCGCCGGAGAGGAGGGGGCGTCGCCGTTTCGCGGCAGTACCGGCTTCAGCCATCTCGGCGCCAACCTCACCGTTGCCGGCGGCCTTGTGGCCACCGACGATTTCGTCGTCGCCGGCCCGGGTTACCGGCTCGATCTCGCCGGCAAGTTCGCCGTCGCCGGCCCGGCGGTCGAGGCGCGCGGCATCTTCACGATCGAAGGCGATCCGCCGCGCGACGTGCCGTTCCTGCTCAACGGACCGTGGTCGGCACCGGTCTTCCAGCCCGATCTCGGGGCACCGCTCCTGCGCAGTCCCGGCAACGGATAGGGCGGCGCGGGTCAGTGTCCCGCCGCGGCGC
>JAEZEN010000617.1 GCA_023433185.1 Pseudomonadota bacterium
GCCTCTCGGGGGGTGTCGACTCGGCGGTGGCGGCGGTGCTGCTCCACGAGCCGAACGGCGACCAGCTGACCTGCGTCTTCGTCGACCACGGCCTGCTGCGGGCGGGGGAGGCAGAAGAGGTCGTCGATCTGTTCCGCGGCCACTACAACATCCCGCTGGTCCATGCCGACCGCTCGGCGCTGTTCCTCGATGCGCTCGGGGGCGTCAGCGATCCCGAGGTCAAGCGGAAGACGATCGGCCGCCTCTTCATCGACGTCTTCGAGGAAGAGGCAGGGAAGCTCGGCGGGGCCGACTTCCTCGCCCAGGGGACGCTCTATCCGGACGTGATCGAAAGCGTCTCGGCCCTCGGCGGCCCGTCGGTGACGATCAAGTCGCATCACAATGTCGGCGGCCTGCCCGAGCGGATGAACATGAAGCTCGTCGAGCCGCTCCGCGAATTGTTCAAGGACGAGGTGCGGGTGCTGGGGCGTGAGCTCGGCCTGCCGGAGGCCTTCGTCGGGCGCCACCCGTTTCCGGGACCGGGGCTGGCGATCCGTGTGCCCGGCGCGATCACCCGCGACAAGCTCGAGGTGCTCCGGAAGGCCGACGCGATCTATCTCGACGAGATCCGGAAGGCCGGGCTCTACGATGCGATCTGGCAGGCCTTCGCGGTGCTCCTGCCGGTCCAGACCGTCGGCGTCATGGGCGACGGGCGAACCTACGACAACGTGCTCGCGCTCCGCGCCGTCACGTCGAGCGACGGCATGACCGCCGACTTCTACCCCTTCGACATGGGCTTCCTCGGCCGCGCTGCGACACGGATCATCAACGAGGTGAAGGGGGTCAACCGCGTCGTCTACGACGTGACCTCGAAGCCACCCGGCACGATCGAGTGGGAGTGATTTTTTTGCCCATCCGAGGGTATCCGAAGCTACGCCAGAATACGACGTAACCGCCTGAAAAACAAAAATGTTCGAGCCACAGCCTATCGATGTCTATCGGTGGGCATAGAACGCGTCTGTCGTGTCTGGTGACGGACCCGCCCCCGGTGACGGCCATTCTGGAGGATGAGCCGCTTCCAGACGAGCAGCACCCGGCGCTGAGCAAAGCCGACATCGTGCTGTACTCGCCGATCAGCCGCGGGCCCTGTGGGACGAGCAGGATGTGCCCGGTGGGGCTGTCGTAGACATGCTCCGTGACCTGCGCGGTGAATCTGGCCCGGAAGGTCGGATCGGATGCCGGTGATGAGGGCCGCGGCGATGATGGCGCCGGTCTGAAGCACATAGGGCGATGCCGGAGCCATCACGCGATCGGGCGAGACCGTGCGGCGGTCCACGCCCGCATTCAGGAATGCGAGCAGGCGATCCTGTGCTGTCGGTGCGTCTGGCTGGCCCGGAAGACAGGCGGCAGCAGGCCTTCGAAGCGCTCGCCGGTTTCGGGGAACTCGGCCGAGACGCGCGGGCGACGGTCATGCACCTCCGCGCCGACATGGTGGGCGACAAGGCGGACGATGCGTTCGCGATCGGCGGCCGAAGGTCGCTCTCCCGTATCGGACAGGCCGTCAGAGTCGGTCGATCCAGAGCCGCCCATCGGGGTTGATGGAAAGACAGGTGATCGGCGGACCGGCGTCGAGCCACGGCAGCGTCTGAGGCTCCCTATCGGCACGTTTTCCCGAGCGGGAATAATTCAGATCCGGGAGCCGCCCCGAGGCGCTAGATTTCCCGATCGGGAAATTCTTATAGACATTCTTCCGAAATCCATGATATTTTCCCGTTCGGTAAATATCATGGCCAGACGAAACCTCACCACTGCCGGGATCGGCGACATTGTCCGAACCACCCGCAAGGCCGCCGGCCTGCGCCAGGACGAACTTGCCGGCGCCGCCGGTGTCGGCCTGCGCTTCATCGTCGATCTCGAAGCGGGCAAGCCGACCGCACAGATCGGCAAGACGCTTCAGGTCCTTGCGGCCCTCGGATGCTCGCTCGATATCATACCGCCGTCCGACGCCAAAGGAGCGCGGAAGGCATGACGCGCACCCTCGATATCTGGTGGGACGGGCGCCTGGTGGGCCAGCTGACGCAGGACAAGCACGGTGAACTCGGCTTTGCCTACGCGCCGGAATGGCTGAGTGATGAGGAGGCGCAGCCCTTGTCCGCCTCGCTGCCAAAGCGGGCGGAGCCGTTCACGCGCCGCGAGTGTCGCCCGTTTTTCGGCGGTCTTCTGCCGGAGGAAAGCCAGCGCGATGCCGCGGCTCAGGCACTCGGCGTGTCGCGCGCCAATGATTTCGCCCTTCTTGATCGCCTCGGCGGCGATGTGGCGGGCGCGCTCCAGCTTCTGCCGCCGGGCGAAATACCAGCCACTCTCGCCCCCGATCAACGGCCAACCCCGCTTGACGATGCAGGGTTGATCCGGGTTCTGGATGCGCTGCCCGTCCGACCATTGCTGGCAGGCGAGGAAGGCCTGCGTCTCTCTCTCGCTGGCGCGCAATCGAAGGTTCCGGTGGTTCTGGTGGATGGCGCGGTGGCCTTGCCTGCGCCGGGCCAGCCGACGACGCATATTCTGAAGCCGCCGATATCGCGGTTCGCGGCCACGACCGAGAACGAGGCCTTCGTGATGCGCCTTGCTGCGGCCATCGGCCTGGATGTCGCGCCGGTGGAAGCGCGCACCGTGCAGGATCGAACATTTCTGCTGGTCCAGCGCTATGACCGCGCCATCGGCGACGATGGCGTAGTGCGCCGGATCCACCAAGAGGATTTCTGCCAGGCGCTCGGCGTGCCGCCGGAGACCAAGTACGCCAGCGAGGGCGGCCCGACGTTCAAGGATTGCTTCGCCCTGCTCCGCCGCGTCGCCGCAAGGCCCGCTGTGGATGTGCTGAAGCTCCTCGATGCCGTGATCTTTAATGTGATCGCCGGGAACGCCGACGCGCACGGCAAGAATTTCTCGATCCTCTATGACGCCGAAGGTCCACGCCTCGCCCCGCTCTATGACTTGCTCGCGACGGTCGCCTACCCCGATCTCTCGCCAAAATTCGCCATGAAGATTGGGAAACGTGCGACGCTTGCCGAACTGGACGCGAAGGGCTGGGCAGCGTTCGCGGCGGAGGCCGGCCGAGGCCTGCCCCGGGGTCGTCGCCCGGTCGCGGAGGTGAGCAAA
>JAEZEN010000590.1 GCA_023433185.1 Pseudomonadota bacterium
CCGGGGCGTGTCAACGCGCGGGCGGCGTAGGTGTGGGGGGCAGCGCGGGGAGCGACCGGGGCCGGGCCACGCCGGCGAACGACGCGGGCGGCGCCGGAACCGTCGCGCCCTCCCCGGATGGACACGACGCGCGCGATGCCTATAGGAGTGCGCGGATCGGACCGTGCCGTCCGGAAGGGAAAGGGTTCCGTGTCGCTCCAGTTCACTTTTCGCCAGCAGCAGATCCTCGATCTCGCCAGGGAGAACGGCCGGGTCCTCGTCGAGGACCTGTCGCTGAAGTTCGACGTGACGCCGCAGACCATCCGCAAGGACCTGAACGACCTCTGCGACCAGCGCATCCTCACCCGGGTTCATGGCGGGGCGATCCTCTCCTCCGGCATCGAGAACGTCGCCTATGACGCGCGCCGCGTGCTGGCGCAGACCGAGAAGGCGGGCATCGGCCGGCACGCGGCGGCCCTGATCCCGAACAACTCCTCCCTCTTCGTCAATATCGGCACGACCACCGAGGAGGTCGCGCGCCACCTCGTCCATCACGAGGGCCTGCTC
Organism: Pseudomonadota bacterium; assembly: GCA_023433185.1. Next base: position 547 of record JAEZEN010000590.1, read on the forward strand.
GTGATCACCAACAACATTCACGTCGCCAACATCCTGACGCCCTCGGCGGGCATCGACGTGATCGTCACCGGTGGCATGGTCCGGCGGAGCGACGGCGGCATCGTCGGCGAAAGCGCCATCGACTTCATCGCCCAGTTCAAGGTCGATCGCGCGGTGATCGGCGTCTCGGCCATCGACGACGATGGCGCCCTGCTCGACTTCGACTTCCGCGAAGTCATGGCGGCACGCGCCATCATCAAGAACGCGCGCCACGTGATTCTCGTTGCGGATGCCACGAAGTTCGCCCGGACGGCGCCGGTGCGCATCGGCCACATTTCCCAGGTGGACACCTTCGTCACCGACCGCCCGCCGCCCGAGGCCATCACCGAGATCTGCCTGCACAGCGGGGTGGCGGTCGATGTCGCCCCCGGCTTCGACGCCAGCGGCGACGACGCCTCCGCCCCTGCGGACTGACGATCAATCCTTCACGATCCGGACCGGGGTCCTGCCGCCCGCCGTGGCGTGCATGGGGCGCCATGCGTCGATTTCGCTTTTTTCGTTTGTGTTTTCTTTTTCTTCGAATAATCTTCACTATAGCTTCGCACGACGCGCATCTCGCTTTCGCATTGCAGCATTCAGTGTTCGCAACGCACAAAGCGAAACCGGCCGAAGGCCGGGAGGGGAGGACAATGCGGGCCGGCCGGACCTACGATCTGGCAGTGATTGGCGGCGGCGTGAACGGCTGCGGCATCGCGCGCGACGCCCAGGGCCGCGGCCTCAGCGTCTTCCTCGGCGAGATGGGCGACCTCGCGAGCGCCACCTCCTCCGCCTCGACCAAGCTCATCCATGGCGGACTGCGCTACCTCGAACTCTACGAGTTCCGTCTCGTCCGCGAGGCGCTGATCGAACGCGAGGTCCTGCTCGCCACCGCCCCGCACATCATCTGGCCGCTGCGGTTTGTCCTCCCTCACCACAGCGGCCTGAGGCCGTGGCCGGTCATCCGGCTCGGCCTCTTCCTCTACGACCATCTCGGCGGACGCCGCCTCCTGCCGGCGACGACGAGCATCGACCTGCGCCGGGACGCGGTGGGTCGCCCGCTGAAGCCGGAGTATCGCCACGCGTTCGAGTATTCGGACTGCTGGGTCGACGATGCCCGCCTCGTCGTGCTCAACGCCCGGGACGCGGCCGACCGCGGCGCCGAGATCGCCACGCGGACGCGCTTCGTCGCCGCCCGCCGGCACCAGGACATCTGGCGGCTGACGCTCGAGGACCAGCGCACCAACGCCACCCGCGAGATCGCCGCGCGGGCCCTCGTGAACGCGGCCGGGCCGTGGGTGTCGGAGGTGCTGCGGGCCGTGGTCGGGCACAACACGCCCAGCCCCACCCGGCTGGTGAAGGGCAGCCACATCGTCGTCGAGCGCCTCTTCGACCACGACCGGGCCTACATCTTCCAGAACGCCGACGGACGCATCTGCTTCGCGATCCCCTACGAGCGCGAGTTCACGCTGGTCGGCACGACCGACGAGGATTTCCACGGTGATCCGGGAGCGATCGCGATCACCGAAGCCGAGACCGACTATCTGCTTGCCGCCGTCAGCGAGTATCTCGCGACACCGGTCACCCGCGACCGGATCCGCTGGAGCTATGCGGGCGTCAGGCCGCTCTACGACGACGGCGCCGAGAAGGCCCAGGAGGCGACGCGGGACTATGTCCTCCGCCTCGATGCGCCCGACGGTGCGGCCCCGCTGCTCTCCGTGTTCGGCGGCAAGATCACCACCTACCGGCGCCTCGCGGAGGAGGCACTTGCCCTCCTCGATGAGACCTTTCCCCACATGCGCGGCGCGTGGACCCGCTCCGCGACGCTGCCGGGCGGCGACATCGCGCCGGGGCATTACGATGCATGGGCGCGCGCGCGGAGCGAGCACCACCGGACGATCGATCCGGCGCTCGTGGCCCGCCTCTGCCGTGCTTACGGGACACGGGTCGACGCGATCCTCGGCGACGTGGACGGCGCGGAGGATCTCGGCCCGGATTTCGGCGCCGGGCTCAGCCGGCGCGAGGTCGACTACCTGATCGAGCATGAATGGGCGGAGACCACCGAGGACATCCTGTGGCGGCGCTCCAAGCTCGGACTGCATATCGGCGACGACGGCCGTGCCGCCCTCGAGGCCTATCTCGCGGGCCTCCGCACGCAGGCGCAGGCTGTCGGCGCGACATGAGACACGCCACGCCGCCATGGCGGCGCGGCCGACTTTCGATGATCGGCGTTCGCGGGCGTCACGCCCGCAGCGTCCGGCCAGCGATAATGCCGGGAGCGAGCAACGGCGCGCTCCCCCCGGCAACAAGAAGAGCGCCACATTGGAGGAAGCGAACATGTCAATCCGATATTCGGTGTCCGCGGCAGCGCTGCTCATAGCGCTCGGGACAGGACCCTCCTTCGCCGACATGGCGGCTGCGGAGCGCTGGGTCGATTCCGAGTTCCAGCCTTCCGCCCTCTCCCGAGAGGATCAGCTCGCGGAGATGGAGTGGTTCATCAACGCCGCGCAGCCTTATGCCGGCATGGAGATCAACGTGCTGTCGGAGAGCATCCCGACGCACAGCTACGAGGCCGAAGTCCTCGCGAGGGCCTTCGAGGAGATCACCGGCATCAAGGTGAACCACCAGCTGCTCGGCGAGGGCGAGGTCGTCCAGGCCGTCCAGACGCAGATGCAGACCAACCGCAACCTGTACGACGCCTACATCAACGATTCCGACCTGATCGGGACCCATTCCCGCCTACAGAGCGCGGTCAACCTGACGGACTGGATGGCGGGGGAAGGGGCGGACGTCACCAATCCCGGCCTCGACCTCGACGACTTCATGGGCATCTCGTTCACCACCGGGCCGGACGGCAAGCTCTGGCAGCTGCCGGACCAGCAGTTCGCCAACCTCTACTGGTTCCGCAAGGACTGGTTCGATCGCGAGGATCTCCAGGAACAGTTCCGGGAGAAGTACGGATACGACCTCGGCGTGCCGGTCAACTGGTCGGCCTACGAGGACATTGCAGACTTCTTCACCAATGACGTGCGGGAGATCGACGGCGTCCGCATCTACGGCCACATGGACTACGGCAAGCGTGCGCCCGACCTCGGCTGGCGCATGACCGATGCGTGGCTGTCGATGGCCGGCGCCGCCGACCCCGGATATCCCAACGGCCGACCGGTCGACGAGTGGGGCATCCGCATGGAGGAGGACTCGTGCAATCCCGTCGGCGCCTCGGTCTCGCGGGGTGGCGCCGCCAACAGCCCGGCGGCCGTCTACGCCGTGGCCAAGTGGGACGAGTGGCTCCGCAACTACGCGCCCCCCGGCGCGGCGGACCTCGACTTCTACCAGTCGCTGCCGGCGCTCAGCCAGGGCAACGTCGCCCAGCAGATCTTCTGGTACACCGCCTTCGTCCCCGACATGGTCAAGTCGCAGGCCGACGGCAACAACACCGTCGATGCCGACGGCAACCTCCTGTGGCGGATGGCGCCCTCGCCGCACGGGCCGTACTGGGTGGAAGGCTCGCAGCGCGGATACCAGGATGTCGGGTCCTGGACGCTGTTCAACTCGACCCCGGTCGATCGCCGCAAGGCGGCCTGGCTCTACGCCCAGTTCGTCGTGTCGAAGACCGTCGATACCAAGAAGAGCCATGTCGGCCTGACGTTCATCCGCGACAGTTCGGTCCGGCACGAGTCGTTCACGGAGCGGGCCCCGCAGCTTGGCGGCATGATCGAGTTCTACCGCTCGCCCGACCGCGTCGCCTGGACCCCGACCGGCATCAACGTGCCCGACTACCCGAAGCTGGCCCAGCTGTTCTGGCAGAACATCGGTGACGTCAATTCCGGCGCGTTCACGCCGCAGGAAGCCATGAACCGCCTCGCCGGCGAGATGGACGACCTGATGGCGCGGATGCAGGCGGCGGACGAGGCGGCCGGCACCTACGGCGGCTGCGGCCCGCGCCTCAACCCGGTGGTGGACGAAGCCGAGTGGCTGAACCGTCCGGGCGCGCCGTGGGCGAAGCTCGAGAACGAAAAGGAGCCGGGCCAGACCGTCGACTACGACGAACTGGTCTCGCGCTGGACCGCCCAGTAGCACGAACGACCTACCTTCCGGGGCGGACCTTCGGGTACGCTCCGGAAGGGCTCCGCCAGATCAGAATAAGAAGCGGACCCCGGAAGGAAACGCGGCCGAGATGTCCCTCGAGCTCAGGAACGTGACCTATCGCGTCGGCGCCGATGTCCACATCGGCGAGACCAGCCTCGTGCTCGAGGAAGGCTCCTTCAACGTCCTCCTTGGCCCGACGCTCGCCGGCAAGACCACGCTCATGCAGATCATGGCGGGGCTGATCCAGCCGACGACCGGGGAGGTCTATTTCCGCGGCAGGAACGTGCGCGGCGTGCGCGTGCAGAAGCGCAACGTCGCCATGGTTTACCAGCAGTTCATCAACTACCCGAACTTCACCGTCTACGAGAACATCGCCTCGCCGCTCCGGGTCGCGGGCGCCTCGAAGGCGGAGATCAGGGAGAAGGTCGGGCGGACGGCGGAACTGCTCCGCCTCACGCCCATGCTCGACCGGCGCCCCGGCGAACTGTCGGGCGGCCAGCAGCAGCGCACGGCGATCGCCCGCGCCCTGGTCAAGGATTCCGACCTCATCCTCCTCGACGAGCCTCTCGCCAATCTCGACTACAAGCTTCGCGAGGAGCTCCGCGAGGAGCTGCCGCGCTTCTTCGAGGGCGGCCGCCGCGTCGTCGCCTATGCCACCACCGAACCGACCGAGGCCCTCCTGTTCGGAGGCAACACGGCAACGCTCCACGAGGGCCGGATCACCCAGTTCGGGCCGACGGCGGAAACCTATCGACGCCCGGCCGACCTGGTGACGGCGCAGGTCTTCTCGGATCCGCCGCTCAATACGACCGCCGTCCGCAAGCACGGCGAGAGGGTCGTCATCGGCGAGGCCGTCACGCTGCCGACGGGACGGGTCGGCGCGACGATCCCGGACGGCGACTACACGCTCGGCATCCGGCCGCACCACATCAGCCCTGCCGAACGCGATGGCGGCGCAGCGGTAGAGGGGCGGGTGATCATCGCCGAGCTCAGCGGCTCTGAAAGCGTCGTCCATTTCGAGCTCGACGGCCGGACCTGGGTGTCCCAGTCGCATGGCATCCACCCCTTCGAGGTGGGGGCGATGGCCCGTCTCTTCATCGACATGGACCAGTGCTTCTTCTTCGACCCCGGGGGCCGGTTCGTCGCCGGAGGCGGATATGGCTAGGATCACCCTCGAGAACCTCAGGCACAGCTACACCGCCGAGCCGGGACCGGATGTCGACTGGGCGCTCAAGCGCGTCGATCTCGACATCGCCGACGGCGGGGCCTATGCGCTGCTCGGCCCCTCGGGCTGCGGCAAGACCACGCTGCTCAACCTCATCTCGGGCCTGCTGCGCCCGACCGAGGGGCGCATCCTCTTCGATGGACGCGACGTCACCGACACTTCGCCCGAGACGCGCAACATCGCCCAGGTCTTCCAGTTCCCGGTCATCTACGACACGATGACCGTCTACGCCAATCTCGCCTTCCCGCTCCGCAATCGCGGCGTCCCCGAAGCCGAGGTGGACGCCCGCGTGCGCGAGATCGCGGCCATGCTGGAGCTGGAGGCGACGCTGAAGCGGCGGGCCGCCGGCCTCACCGCCGACGGCAAGCAGAAGATCTCGCTCGGCCGCGGACTGGTGCGCTCCGACGTCAACGTCATCATGTTCGACGAGCCGCTGACGGTGATCGACCCGCACCTCAAGTGGGTCCTGCGATCCAAGCTCAAGGAGCTGCACCAGCGCATCCGGCGCACGATGATCTACGTCACCCACGACCAGACCGAGGCGCTGACCTTCGCCGACGAGGTGGTGGTGATGAACGAGGGCGAGATCGTCCAGGTCGGCACGCCGATCGAGCTGTTCGAGCGCCCGCGGCACACCTTCGTCGGCCATTTCATCGGCTCGCCGGGGATGAACGTGCTGCCCTGCGAACTCGACGGCGGCATCGTCCGGTTCGCCGGCCATGCGGTCGAGACGGCCAACGCCGCGGCGGCCAGGGCCAACGGCAAGCGGCTCCAGCTCGGGGTCCGCCCCGAGTTCGTCCGCCTCGCCGAGAACGGGCTGCCGATCGACATCGTCAAGGTACTGGATGCCGGGCGCGACCGCATCGTCGAGACCCGGGCCGCCGGCAGCACGATCAAGCTGCTCGCCCGCGAGGACGAGGCGATCCCCGAGAACAAGGCTCATGTCCGCTTCGACCCGGCGCAGACCCGGATCTACGAAGACGGCTGGATGGTGACGTGAGGGCGGCGCGATGAACAGGGCGGTCAACCACAAGGCATGGTTCTTCGTCGCGCCGGTCGTGCTGCTGGTGATGTTCAACGCCCTCATCCCGCTGATGACGGTGGTGAACTTCTCGGTGCAGGAGACCTTCGGCGACAACGTCTTCTTTTGGGCCGGCCTGCAGTGGTTCGAGAACGTCCTGAACTCCCAGCGCTTTCATGCGGCCCTGCTCCGCTCGCTGCTCTTCACCGGCCTGGTCCTCCTGATCCAGATCCCCCTCGGCCTCGCGATCGCGCTGTCGATGCCGCGACGCGGGCCATGGGTGTCGGTGTGCCTCGTCCTGATGGCGCTGCCGCTCCTCATTCCG
>JAEZEN010000039.1 GCA_023433185.1 Pseudomonadota bacterium
ACCGGGTCGAGGTCGTGCACGGCGTCGACCTCGATATCCCGCGCGGCTCCGCGCTTGGGCTCGTCGGCGAGTCCGGGTCGGGCAAGACGACGATCGGCCGGGCGCTCGTCGGCCTGATCCGGCCGAGCGCCGGGGCGCTGGTCTATGACGGGGTCGACATCGCCGGCTGGGATGAGGAGCGTCTCCATCCGCTGCGGGCGCGGCTCCAGATGATCTTCCAGGACCCGCAGTCCTCGCTCAATCCGCGCCTCAGGATCGGGACGACGCTGGTCCGCCCGCTCGAGGCCTTCGGGCGCGCCGGGAGCGCCGCCGCGCGCCGGCGCCGGGCCGCCGAACTGCTCGAGATCGTCGGCCTGCCGGCGGCGTTCGCCCGGCGCTATCCGCATGAGCTGTCCGGCGGCCAACGGCAGCGCGTCGGCATTGCCCGGGCGCTGGCGCTCGAGCCGGAGTTCATCGTCGCCGACGAGATCGTCTCGGGCCTCGATGTCTCGACGCAGGCGCAGATTCTCCTCCTGCTCCGGCGCCTCCGGGCGGAGTTCAACCTGACGCTGGTTTTCATCAGTCACGACCTGTCCGTCGTCCGCGTCCTGTGCGACCGCGTTGCGGTGCTGCAGGCGGGGAGGCTCGTCGAGGCTGGCGAGACGGCGGCGGTCTTCGCCGACCCGCAGCACGCCTATACGCGCGAACTGCTGGCCAGCGTGCCGCTGCCGGACATCGAGGACGGCTGGATCATGGCGGCATCTGGCGGTTGAGTCCGGGCCGGAACGGCGCGGGCGATGGTTGACTCACTCAGCCCACTTTCGCATCATGACAGCACCATTCCAAGCATCACGATGTGCCATGCGAACCACCGTCACGCTTGACCCCGACGTCGAGACCCTTCTGCGGAAGGAAGTGCGTCGGCGCGGTGAATCGTTCAAGCAGGTCTTGAACAACGCGATCCGCGCCGGACTTCGGAGCGACATGAAGCGACGCGGCGAGGACTTCACGCCGCTTGTCTTCGACATGGGCAAGCCGCGCGTCGATCTCACAAAGGCGGCCTCGCTCGCCGCCGCGCTGGAGGACGAAGAACTCCTCGCCCGATATCGCCGCGGCCGATGATCCTCCCCGACGCGAATGTTCTCTTGCACGCCGTCAATAGTTCCAGCGATCAGCACGGAACGGCGGTTCGGGAACTGACGCTGGCCTTCGACGATCCGCGCGGCGTCGGCTTTGCGTGGGTGACGCTCCTGGCCTTTCTGCGCCTCTCCACGCGCCGTGGCATCTTTCCGAGGCCGCTGTCGGCCGACGATGCCCTGCTCGTTGTCGGGCAATGGCTTCGGCATCCTCAGGCGCAGGTCGTGCATCCCGGCGAACGGCACGTAGAAGTCCTGGGGGGACTGCTCAGATCGGCCGGCACGGCGGGCAATCTGACGACCGACGCGCATCTTGCCGCCCTGGCGGTCGAGCATGGGGCCACCGTGCTCAGCTTCGATCGCGATTTCGCCCGCTTCGACGGCCTGCGATGGACGATACCATCCGACGGTTGATGGGCGTTCCCAAACGCAGAGGCTGCCCGCGCGCTTTCACACCCGCCGGAATTCGAGATAGGTCGGCCGGCGGCCGGCGGCCAGCGCCTTGGCCTCGTAGCGCGTGCCCGGCCAGCCGGGAAACGGCAGCTGCCAGTCGTCGGCGGTCTCGGCCGTCCAGGCGAAGTCGTCGCGGGCCGCGAGGTGGCGCAGCGTCCAGGCGATGTAGTCGTCGATGTCGCTGGCGACCCGGAACAGGCCTCCGGACACCAGAACGCGGGCGATCCGGTCGAGGTTGTCCGAGGCGACGAAGCGGCGCTTCCAGTGCCGTCGCTTGGGCCAGGGGTCGGGATAGAGCAGGTCGACCCGGGTCAGCGCGGCCGCCGGCAGCCAGTCGAGCACATGGGCCGCATCGCCGTCATGGAGTCGGATGTTGCGGAGCGCGTGCCCGGCGATGGCGGCGACCGCCTTCGCCATGCCCTCGACGAACGGCTCGACGCCGATGAAACCGGTCCCGGGCGCCGCCGCCGCCTCGGCGACAAGGTGTTCGCCGCCGCCGAAGCCGATTTCGAGGTGGATGTCGTGGACCGGTGCGGCGAACAGCCCGGCGAGCGGCACCGGTGGCGGGGCCTCCAGGCCGATGGCGAGCGCCGGGTAGGCTTCCGCCATCAGGCCGGTGCGGAGGGCGGAGAGCGGCTTGCCCTTCCGCCGTCCGTGCAGCCGGCGCCAGCGCTCCATGGTCGCTTCCGACGCCGGCGGTCGGGGGCTCAGCGCAAGGCGTCGCGAAGCGTGTCGGCGAGGTCGGTCTTCTCCCATGAGAAGCCGCCGTCGGCTTCCGCCGGCCGGCCGAAATGGCCGTAGGCGGCGGTGCGCGCGTAGATCGGCTTGTTGAGGCCGAGATGCTGGCGGATGCCGCGCGGCGACAGGTCCATGGCGCGTTTGAGGGCATCTTCGAGCCGCGACTCCTCGACCTTGCCGGTGCCGTGGAGGTCGACATAGATCGAAAGCGGCTGGGACACGCCGATCGCATAGGAAAGCTGGATCGTGCAGCGGTCGGCGAGGTCGGCCGCGACGACGTTCTTGGCGAGGTAGCGCGCCGCATAGGCCGCCGAACGGTCGACCTTAGTCGGGTCCTTGCCGGAGAAGGCGCCGCCGCCATGGGGCGCAGCGCCGCCATAGGTGTCGACGATGATCTTGCGCCCGGTGAGGCCGGCATCGCCGTCGGGGCCGCCGATCACGAACTTGCCGGTGGGGTTCACATGCCAGACCGTCTCGGCGTCGATCCAGTCCTCCGGCAGCGCCGCGTGGACGATCGGGGAGATGATCTCCTTGACGTCGTCGGAGGTAAGCGCCTTGCCGCCGCGCGCCTCGGCGTGCTGGGTGGAGACGACGATCGAGGACACCCCGACCGGCTTTCCGTAGTGGTACTTGACGGTGACCTGGCTCTTGGAATCCGGACCGAGCTCCGGAACGTCCCCGGACTTCCGCGCGTCGGCCATCATCTTGAGGATGCGGTGGGCATAGAAGATCGGCGCCGGCATGAGTTCCGGCGTCTCGCGGCAGGCGTAGCCGAACATGATGCCCTGGTCGCCGGCGCCCTCGTCCTTGTTGCCCGCGGAATCGACGCCCTGGGCGATGTCGATCGACTGGGGGTGGAGGAGGACGTCGACCCTGGCGTTCTGCCAGTGGAACCCGTCCTGCTCGTAGCCGATGTCCTTGATCGCGGCCCGCGCCAGGTCCTCGACGGTGCCGAGCACGGCCTCGGGGCCGCGGACCTCACCGGCGATCACGACGCGGTTGGTGGTGGCAAGCGTCTCACAGGCGACGCGGGCCTCCGGCATCGCAGCCAGGAAGGCATCGACGACGGCGTCGGAAATCCTGTCGCAGACCTTGTCGGGATGACCCTCGGAGACCGACTCGCTTGTGAAGAGATAGGTTGATCGCAAGGTGTGCACCCCTTTCTGGCCGGCGACCGGTGTCGCCTCGGAAGGCGGAGGTTCTGGCAGCGTTGGCGGGAGTGGTCAACCCACGCCCGGGGCGCCGCAAGGGCGCTGCGGCGTGGCAGGGCAGCCGGCAGGAGGTGCCGGAACGCCGCCACCCCGGCTGTCTCGGGACGACGGCGTTCCGCAGGCACTCACGAGCGCCGGGTCCGGCGGCTCACGTTTCCTCGTCGTCCTCCGCGCCAGCCATGGCACGCACGAGCTCGATGACCTTGCGCCGGATCTTGGGATCCTTGATCCGGATGAAGGCCTTGTTGAGCTGGACACCCTCGGAACTCGACAGGAAGTCGACGACGTAACTCGCCGAGGGACGTTCCGCGACACCCCCGATGCCGGGTTCCGCCGGCGGACTGCCGGGGGCATCCTCGAAGAAGAAGGATACCGGGACGGTCAAGACCCGCGCGATGTGCTGGAGACGGCTGGCGCCGATCCGGTTCGTACCTTTCTCGTACTTCTGTATCTGCTGGAACGTGATGCCGAGACTTTCGCCAAGCTTTTCCTGGCTCATTCCAAGCATCATGCGACGGAGACGGACCCGACTGCCGACGTGGATGTCAATCGGATTAGGCTGCTTCTTATTGGCCATTGAGGCACTCTCGTTTGGGCCGCGGACGGCACTCCCTTCCAATGGTGACCAGGATGGTCACCGGCTTCCATTGCACGTTACCTGCTTCTGGACAAATCGTCCCCCCGTGGGGTCGGTTTGCGTCCTGGTTGCAGCGGGCGACCAGAACATGCCACCGAGACCCCTGTCAATTCTTACGAACTCTCCCTTGGTGCGGCGCAATGCAGCCGATCGCTATGCAGAGCAGCAGAAGAACGAGAAAGATTACATCCCCAACTTGCGCATAAACCGTTGACGATGCAACGGGGGGAAGGACCCCGTCGATCGTGCCAACCTCTTCGAGAGGCAGGCTTTTCTGCACGTTCCCGTAAGCGTCGACAATCGCCGAGATGCCGGAATTGGCGGCGCGGATCACCGGCAGGCCGGTCTCGACGGCGCGCAGCCGGCTCTGCAGGAGATGCTGATAGGGACCAGGTGTCGCACCGAACCAGGCGTCGTTCGTGAGGTTGAGAATCCAGCCCGGCCGCGGTCCCGGGGGCACCGCGGCGCCGGGAAAGATGATCTCGTAGCAGATGAGGGGGGCGACGGGCGGGGCGCCGGGGACCGACAGCATCATGCGTGCGGCGCCGGGGACGAACCCCTCCGGAAGCGCGACGAGCTGGCGCAGTCCGAGGGTTCCAAGCAGCGTCCGGAAGGGCAGGTACTCGCCGAAGGGGACGAGATGCACCTTGTCGTAGGCCGCGACGATGGTTCCGGTGTCGTCGATCAGCAGGACGCTGTTATGGGCGGCGCCGTAGGGATCGGCCGGGTTGCCGGCGCGGACCGCACCGGTGAGAAGCGTCGTGCCCTCGGGCAGGAGATCGGCGATCGCCGACAGCACGTCCGGGCGGTCGCTGAGGAGAAAGGGGAAGGCCGACTCCGGCCAGATGAGGAGCGCCGTCCCGTCGAGGCCGCCGCCCTCGCCGGCCTGCCCCGCGCTGAGCCGGAGATAGCGCACCACGATCTCGTCCTCGTTCGCTGCCTGCCATCGCTCGCTCTGCTCGATCGACGGCTGCACGATCCGGAGCGCCGGGCCGCCGGCCTCGTCCTGGACGCTGGCGAGGCGAAGCGCGCCATATCCGGCATGCGCTCCGAGCAGGGCCAGCGCGACG
>JAEZEN010000058.1 GCA_023433185.1 Pseudomonadota bacterium
CGCCATAACTATTCGCCTCGCGTCCGTACTCGGTACTATGTCGGCCGCCAAGCCGGGCAAACGCAGGCACCCGGCAAGCGCACGCAGAACCAGTTACGGAAGGGAGACAGACAGACTACGCCCGGACCCGCACCCACAGGTCCGAAATACCCGCTCCCCACCGCGCCACAGCTCTGGTGCCTTCGGACCATCAGAACGGTCCTAGCCTCCATGTGATCTGCAGCTAAGCCAATCTAATGGCACATTGATGGCCGGGGCACAAGAAACTCACGGGATCGCGAGCCCTTCGGGAAAGGGCTTAGCGACTCCCCCCAGGGCATTGGCCGCCCTTCCGAACCGGGAGCTGGCGAGGGGCGTCGCGGCACGTTCCGAGGGCGGCGAAATCACCCTCGGGTTGTGTCGTTTCGGGACAGTTCGCGTCATCCAGGGCGGCGCTGCCACAGCTCCGCCACACTTCCGCCCGGACCGCATGACGGCAGGAAGCCAACGTTCCCGTCGCATTCCGCGGGGTGGCGCAGCGGTCCATGGCAGATCCGGCCGGGCGAGGCGGGAAGCCGGAGCCATTGATCCATACCGGGAGGGGTGGGGTGGTCCGCGCCGGCGGACCCATTGCTACCGCCAAACCGGAAACAAATCCTTAAGGATCCGCATTAACCATCCCTTAAGAATCCTTGCCGGCGGCTTTAATCGAATTGGACGAATTTCCCGCCCGGCGTTTACGTCCCGTTTGTCACGTAGCTGTAAAAACTTTCCGGTGAGCGACTGCTGGCGCTGGGGAGGGACGCATGACGCTGCGCGAAAGCACGCGGGAGGCCCGGGGAGGCAGACGCCCGCCTTCGCCTCGGCGCCCCATCGACCTCGACCATCTCCGGACGCAGACGATGGGCGACGAGGAGCTTCAGCGGAAGGTCCTCCGGCTCTTTCTCTACCAGGTGAGCGAGACCATCACCCGGATCCGCAAGGCCGAGTCGGTTGAGGCGCGCAGCGAGGCGGCCCACGCCCTCGTCGGCGCGGCGCGGGGCATCGGGGCATTCTCGATCGCCTACATCGCGGGGGAGATCGAACTCGCCAGGGGGCCGGTCGCCGGCCGCCTCGTCGCCCTCGAACGCGCCGTCGAGCAGGCCCGGTTCGTCATCACGGACCTCCTGACCGAATAGGTCGCACCCGGCTCGAGAGTCCCCGCGACGACGCGGACGGGGCGCGACAGGCTGGCGGCCGTCGTTCGAATCCCCTATATGGGCCGCCGGATCGCCCGCCTGGATGTCCCGGGCCGCCTCTCGCCAGTCCGGATTCCATGACGAAGATCACCTACATCGACAGCGAAGCCACCCGTTACGAGGTCGACGCCGAGAACGGCTCGACCGTGATGGAGAACGCCATCCGCAACGGGGTTCCCGGCATCGAGGCGGAGTGTGGCGGCGCCTGCGCCTGCGCCACCTGCCACGTCTATGTCGACGAAGCCTTCCGTGCGGTCGTCGGCGAGCCGGAGCCGATGGAGGAGGACATGCTGGACTTCGCCTTCGACGTGCGACCGAACTCGCGGCTGTCGTGCCAGATCCGCGTCCGCGACGAACTCGACGGGCTCGTCGTCACGGTCCCCGAGCGCCAGGGCTGACGCGGGCGCTCGCCGTCTTCGCGAGGTTTCCGCCCGCCTGCGCAAATTTGCTCAGGGTCAAGGAAGCGGCGGAACATTGTTGCTTTGCTTTGCTCCGGCGAGCCGTTAAGCGTCGCGCCAACCCAGGAGCAGGCTGTCGCACATGAACGATATCTCCCTTACCGCCCAGGCGGACACGGTCATCGTCGAGAAGGACGTGGTCATCATCGGCGCCGGCCCCGTCGGCCTCTTCGCCGTGTTCGAGCTCGGTCTCCTCGACCTCAGCGCGGCGCTGATCGACATTCTCGACAAGCCGGGCGGCCAGTGCGCCGAGCTCTACCCGGAGAAGCCGATCTACGACATCCCGGCCTATCCGGTTATCACCGGGCAGGGCTTGGTCGACAAGCTGATGGAACAGATCGCCCCGTTCAAGCCGAGCTACCACCTGTCGCGCATGGTCGAGACGCTCGAGCGCCTCCCCGACGGGCGCTTCCGGTTGTCCACCGATGGCGGCGAGGTCTTCGTCGCGAGGGTCGTGGTGATCGCCGCCGGTGGCGGTTCGTTCCAGCCCAAGCGGCCGCCGGTGCCGGGGATCGAGGCCTATGAAGGCGGCTCGGTGTTCTATTCGGTGCGCCGGATGGAGGACTACCGCGACCAGGATCTGGTCATCGTCGGCGGCGGCGACTCCGCCCTCGACTGGACCCTGAACCTCCAGCCGATCGCGCGGAGCCTGACGCTGGTCCATCGCCGCGACGAGTTCCGGGCCGCGCCCGACAGCGTCAACAAGATGAAGGCGCTGCTCGATGCGGGAAGGATCCGGTTCGCGATGGGCCAGGTGACCGGCCTCAAGGGCGAGGGGGATCAGCTCAGCGCGGCGATCGTCAAGGGCAAGGAAGGCGACACCGAAATCGCCTGCACGCGCATGCTGCCGTTCTTCGGGCTGACGATGAAGCTCGGGCCGGTTGCCAACTGGGGGATCAACCTCGAGGAGAACCTGATTCCCGTCGATACCGCGCGCTTCGAGACCTCGGAGCCCGGCATCTTCGCCATCGGCGACATCAACACCTATCCGGGGAAGCTCAAGCTCATCCTCTGCGGCTTCCACGAGGCGGCGCTCATGGCCCAGGCGGCGGTGCACATCTGCGCGCCGGACAGGAAGGTCGTGTTCCAGTACACGACCTCCTCGTCGAACCTCCAGAAGAAGCTCGGCGTGATCTGAAAGCGGCCGCCTATTGCGGCGTGAAGGTGATGTCGCTGGCGACGAAGGCGTCGTTGGCGGCGTTCGAGACCAGGCGGTACTTGCCGTCGGCGACGCCGAGCTGGATCGTCGCCTTCGTCGGCCGGTTGGTGCGCCGGTCGACAAACTCGGCGTTGAAGCTGATGGTGTTGCTCGCCGCCTTGCCGGCGATCTTGGCCGGTCCCCGGGTGGTGAAGGTATCGAGCGTGCCGCTGTAGTTGCCACCCGCGCCGGCCGCGATCGTCCCCTTGATCGTTCCCGAATTGGTCGCGATGGCGCAGCGTCCCCGCTGCTCCAGCGCGGCGCCGTTGTTGACCAGCTTGTTGGCGATCCTGCAGTAGACCTGCTCGGCCTCGCCATTGGCGCTCTGCTTGACCACGCCGCGGCCGATCCAGTTGCCCGCGAGCTGGGACAGGATCGGATCGCTGGCGGCGACCGAGGGGGCCGGCGCTAGCGCTAGAAGCCCGGCCGCGACCGCGCCCGCCGCGAGGGCGGCAATGCGGAACGTGGGCCTGATCGTCGTCTGGGGCGTGGTCATCTCGTCTTCGGCTCCTCGCGCGGCGTGAGGCTCGTATGGCCGCCCTCAGATAGGGCATGCCTTCGGAATCGGCAACGTCCGAAACCTGGCCTGTCGAAATCGTCATGGAGCACGGGAGAATGGCGGAATTGAGGGAATCGGGCGCCGATTCGTCCGTCAGGCGGCGTTTTCTGTCGCCGGCTTCGGGGCGAGCGCCGGCTTCGGCTGGTGGAACCAGCGCCGGAAGGGCCCGGCGATCAGGGCCGGCAGGAAGAACAGGTCGCCGAGCAGCGCGAACAGCAGCGTCAGCCCGGCGATCATGCCGAACATGGTCACCGTCGGAAGGCCGCTCGCGAGCGTGGTCGCGAGGCCGAACAGGATGATGATGGTCGTACTGATCATCACCGGCCCCACCACCCGCGAGGTTTCGACGAGCCGCTCATTGAGGCGTTTGGCGCGCCCGTGATTGATGAAGTGATTCAGGTAGTGCGTCGTCTCGTCGACGGTAACGCCGAACGCGACGATCAGCGCGATCACCGTGTTGAGCTGCATCCCGCGCCCCATCAGGTAGAGGACCGCGCAGGTGCCGAGCACGGGCAGCGTGTTGGCGAAGACCGCGAGGAAGCCCATCGGGAAGTTGCGGAAGGCGAGCATCATGATCAGCAGGTCGCCGATGATCGCGAAGGTCAGGCTGACATTGAGGTCGGCGATCGTCCTCGTACTCTCGCGCGCGGTGACCACGGTGACGCCGGTGACGATGACGTCGGGGCCGCCCGCCTGCTCCGCCACCTGCTCGATCCGCTCGATGAGCGGCAGCGTGACATAGGTCGGCATCTCCTGGACGCTCGCCGAGACGAGCGCCGCGCCGCCGTCATGGCCGACGAAGCGGGAGCGCGCAGCCGGCGAGAGCTGTTCGAGGTCCGCCGCAAGGCGGGCCGCCGTCTCGGCGTCGGCATCCCCGCCGAGCCACTCGACCAGGCTCCAGAGTGAGAGTGGCGACTGAACCCCGGGGATCTCGGCGATCGCGCGGTGCATGTCGCGGATTCTCGCGAGACCCTCGGGGGAGGTCGCTGCATCTCCCTGGAGCGGGACGACGACCTGGATGGGGAAGACCCCGTTGAAGGAATCGTCGATGCGGCCGAGCGCGGCGTTGGCGGGGTCGTTCTGCGGCAGGTGCTCGCGGACCGAGTAGTCGGCGGGGAACAGCGTATAGGTGAATGCCAGCGTGACGAAGAGCAGGACGACCAGCACGGCGACCGCGCGGGCGTGGCGGACGGCGGCGCGGCAAACCGCGGCGCAGGGCTCGGCAAACGGCTGGAAGAGGTCGGGGACCGAGCTGCTGCGTTTCTTCCAGAAGCGGCCGACGAGCTGCGCTAGCAGGGCATGCATCACGATGACGATGACGCCGGAGACGAACATGCCGATGGCGCCCGTCCAGCCGAAGTTCCGGAGAATGCCCACGTCGGAGATGGTGAGGGCGAGAAACGACACCGCGGTCGTGATCGCGGTCAGGATGCAGGCGGCGCCGACCTGGAACTGGGCGAGCCGCTCCGCCTCCCATGGCGAGGCACCCGCGTCGCGGTGGTGGCGCCAGGCATGACTGAGGTGAATGCCGTCGGCAAAGCCGACGATCATCGCCAGTGCCGGGATGATGTTCGACATCGCATCGACGCGGATGCCGAGGAGTCCCATGCCGCCGAGGACGGCGAGGCCGGCGACGATCGCCGGGACCGCGGTCATCACGGCGGCGATGAAGGAGCGGAAGATGACGAGGCTGACGAGGAAGCCCACCACCACGCCGGCGAGGTTCAGCCGGAGCTGGTCGCGGATCAGCACGTCGATGATGCCGGCGCGCATCGCCGGGAACCCGGTGACCGTCGCCTGGAGGTCGCTGCCCTCGAGCACCGTGGCCGCGGTGTTCTCCATCTCCGCCTTGAGCACGCGGACGATGTCGAGTGACGCCTTTCGCTCGGTCGGGGTCACCGCGAAGATCATCGCGTCGCCCTCGGCCGTGAGGAGCTTGTCGCCCATGAGTGGGTGGGAGCGGATCGCATCCATGAGCTCCGGCGTCAGGCCGGCGCTGGCGTCATTGACCACCAGCGTCGCGTCGCCGGCATCATCGGGCGGGTGCCGGAGCGCGAAGAGCGAGAAGACGTTGTCCACCCCGTCGATGAACTGAAGCTCGAACTGCAGGTCCTGGAGCTTCTGGAAGTTCTCCGGCGTTCCGAGGTCCGCGCCCTCGATGAGGAGGAGGTTCTCGTTCTCCGGGTCGACGAACTCCTCCGTGATTCGGACATAGTCCCTGTAGGTGGCGTTCTCGCCTGCAAAGACCGCCCGCAGGTCCTCGTCGAACTTGACCTGGGTGAGGCCGAACACCGAGGCGGCGACCAGGACGACGGCCAGCAGGCCCGTCAGTCGGGGACGGTAGAGCGCCAGCCAGGCGGCACGCTCGATTCCGAAGCCAATGGACCACATCAGCGGTCGCTTGCGCCGTTGTCGGAGGGACGGGGGAGACGGCAGTCGAGCATTACGCCGGCGGCCATTCGCAAGCCTATGAGGATCGGGCGTCGTCCTGGCGGCATGCGACGGAGGCCGCGAGCCGTGTCCCTTTTGACCGCTGGCGGGGAGACTGTCAAACTCGAGAGACGCGCAGTATGTCGCGGGGAGGACCGGAAATCGTGACCAGCACGGCAATCGTCTTCGCCGACGATGGCGATATCCCCAACAACCGGCTGCCGCTGATCGTCTATCGCGGCGCCATCGATGCCGCAGCGGGCGATTCCGCGACCGCCTTCGAAGCGCTGTTCCGTCGGAACGGCTGGGGTGGAAGCTGGCGGAACGGCATCTATCCGTTCCACCACTATCACTCGAACGCCCACGAAGTGCTCGGCATCGCCGCCGGTACCGCGACGGTGCTCTTCGGGGGCGAGGCCGGGGAGACGCTCACCGTCGCGGCGGGCGACGCCGTGCTGATTCCGGCCGGGGTCGGCCACAAGCGGCTCGCGGGCAGCGACGATCTGCTGGTGGTCGGCGCCTATCCCGGCGGCCGGCACGCCGATCTCATGCGCGAGGGCGCCGAGGACAAGGCGGCGATCCGGCGGCGGGTTGCCGCCGCAGACCGTCCGGAGGCCGACCCGGTGGGCGGCGCCGACGGGCCGCTCTTCACGCACTGGCCCGACGCCTAGGGCTGCTCGTCGGCCTTCATTGCCTTCGCGTCGGTGCTCATCCGGCGCAGTTCCGCCATCACGTCGCCGAGGCGCGGCGGCTTGCCGTTGACGAAGGGCAGCGGCCGGCAGACCTCGATCGCCGCGATCCCGACCCGCGCCGTCAGGAGGCCGTTGATCACGCCTTCGCCAAGCCGGGCCGACAGCCGGGCGGCGAGGCCGTGGCCGAGAATCTGCTGGACGAGGGAATCGCCTGCGGCGATGCCGCCGGTGACCGCGAGATGGGTCACCGCGGCGCGGGCGAGGCGCAGGAAGCCGAGCGTGCCTGGGCGGCCGGCATAGAGCGTCCCGAGCTGTCGGATCAGGCGGACGATCTGGAGCGCGACGAACAGCACGTCGATGATGGCGCGGGGCGACACCGTGGTCACTAGGGCGACGCGCTTCGCCGCCGACAGCACCAGCCGGCGCGCGGCTTCGTCGATGGGCAGCATCAGTTCCGTCTCGGTCAGGCCGATCAGGTCGCGCCCGTCGATGATCTCCGCCATGTGCCCGGCCAGCGCCGCGCGGCCGCGCGCGGTCTCGGGCCGTCGGTCGTAGAGCGTGATCACCTCGCGGGCGACCCTCCGCGCGGCATCGCGGTCGTCCGAGGCGACGGCCGCGACGGCGGCCTTGTGGATGGCCGTCACCGCACGAATCCGCAGGAGGCCGACGATCTCGCGGATCGCGATGGCGACGACGGCGAGCGCGGCGAGTGCGGCGAGCGCGACCCCGAGCCAGCCGAGGGCATCGCTGCGGGAGAAGAGGTCGCGGATCAGCGCATCGATGGCGAGGCCCATGGCGAGGGCGAGGAGGCCGCCCAGCCCGGCGAAGAGGATGCGGCTCCATCGAATGCGTCGCCGCGTCGTGACCAGCGGTGCGGGCATCGGCTCGGCGAACGGGTCGGCCTCCGGCGTGAGCACCGCGCGGGCGCCGACACCGGGGACGTAGTCGGCGGCGACGGTGGTCAGGTCGTCGATCTTGAAGGCGGCGGGCTTGCGATGGGGCGGCTTCATGCCAGGCGGTCCCCGACGAGGAACTCGAGCGCCCGGTCGAGCCGGATGTGGGGAAGAGAGAGCGTCACGCCTTCCGCGGTCCGTTCGAGCCGGGGCGGGCGGAAACGCACGAATCGCAGCGCGATCGGTTCGGCATCGGGACGAAAGACCACTTCCGGGTCGGCCGGCAGGTCGCCGGGGAACATCGCGATCTCGGACTGGCCGTCGAACACCTCGCCGTTGACCCGCTCGCCCGGCAGCGGCGTGCCGATGATCGAGGGCAGGCGCTCGCCGCGGATCGTCACCGTGCCTTCCCTCGTCGCCCGGACCGAGGCCAGGGCGATGACGTCGATGGCCGCCCCGGCGAAACGCGCCCGCGCGATGGCGCGCTGGACGATCCGCGCGAGGATCGCCTCGAGCCGGTCATGGTCGCGGTGGTGCAGGTGGTCCGCCTTGGTGGCCGCGAACAGGATGCGGTCGATGCGGTGGGTGATGAAGCTGCCGAGCCAGCTCGTCCGTCCGACCCGGAACGCGCCGAGGATGTCGCCGAGGGCCGCTTCGAGGCCGGCGACCGCGTCCGGTCCCGTGTTCAGCGCGTCGAGCGCGTCGATCAGCACGATCTGGCGGTCGAGCCGGGCGAAGTGATCGCGAAAGAACGGCCGGACGACGGCGGTGCGGTAGGATTCGTAGCGGCGCGCCATCATGGCGGCGAGCGATCCGGTGGCGATGCCGGCCTCCCCGAGGTCGAGGGGAGCGAAGGTGAGCGCCGGCGAGGCGTCGAGATCGCCGGGCATCAGGAAGCGCCCCGGCGGCAGGGTGGACAGGCTGCCGCTCTCTTCGCGGAGCGCGCGGAGGAAGGCGGTGAAGAGTGCGGCCAGTTCGCGCGCCAGTCCTTCATCGGCCGGCGCGGCAGGGTCGATCGAATCGAGCTTCGCGAGCCAGCGCATGGCATGGCCGCTGCGGTTGCCCTCACGGGCGACAGCAAGCGTGTCGCGCGACCACGCAGCGTAGTCCTTGCCGAGGAGCGGCAGGTCGAGGAGCCACTCGCCGGGATAGTCGACGATGTCGAGATGGACGCGCCCGCTGCCCAGCGACCGGCCGAGGAAGGTGGCGGATTCGAAGGCGATGGTGAGGCGGAGTTCGCTGATCTGCCGGGTGGAATCCGGCCATATGCGTTCCTCGACGAGGGCGCGGACGTGGCTCTCGTAATCGAACCGCGGCACGGCGTCATCGGGCTGCGGCGCGAGGCGGGCGCCGGTGACCCGGCCGTTCGCGTAGGCCTTGAACAGCGGCAGCCGCCCGCCATGGATCAGGTTGTGGACGAGGGCCGAGATGAACACCGTCTTGCCGGCCCGGGCGAGTCCGGTGACGCCGAGGCGGATGGCCGGCGTCCGCATCCTGACGGTCCGCTCGACGAGCGTCGACAGGGCGAGCCGGGTTTCGTCGGTGATCGTGGCGATCTGCAAAGCCGAGGCGTTCCCCTGGTGTCCCACAAGCATCTAAGCCTTCGGCGCCCTGGGGGAAAGGCCGGCGGCTCAGTCGTCGCCGTCGTCGGCGGGGTCGAGATCGCGCGGCTTGGTGAAGGCGGCGAGGTGCCCGGAGCCGGGCTGGAGCTGGCTCCAACTGACCTGCTCGAAGTCGATCACCGCCAGGGCCCCGGTCGGATACTTGGCCGCGAGATCGGCGGCGAGGCCGGGTTCGCCGTCGCTCACCAGCCAGCGCGCGGTGTCGTGTATGGTCGGGTTGTGGCCGATCACCATCAGCGTACGGGCATCGCCGCCGGAACGTCCGATGGCCGCGAGGTAATCGCCGGCGGTCGATTCGTAGAGTTTCGGCTCGATCGTCACCCGGCCCTCGCCGGGGAGATAGGGCAGGAGCGCGGCAAGCGTTTCCCGCGTCCGCCGTGCGGGCGAGCAGATGATCCTATCGGGTGTAAGCCCCTCGGCGTCGATCGCCTTGGCCATGGCGGCGGCGTTCCGCCGTCCGCGCGGCGCGAGCGGCCGCTCGATGTCGGCGATCCCCGGGTCGCCCCAGGAGGACTTGGCATGGCGGAGGAGAAGGAGCCGAGGCATGTCGAATCGAATCCCAGCCAGATCGTCGATCTGTAGCCGGATTCGGGACTGCAGGCACGGCCATTGCCGAGGAAATCGACCCGGCTTGCAGGGCACCCCTGCGGGAAGGCGAAACGCCCGCGGGGTGGCCCGCGGGCGTCAGGTCCGGTGCGTGCGCTCCGCTCCTACGGCAGGGAGCAGAGGTGGAACTGGCCGTCGTAGCCCCTGAAG